>NZ_JAYGHC010000004.1:128210-171406 GCF_034932285.1 Cronbergia sp. UHCC 0137 | reverse complement strand
TTAGGAGTCCTATATACAAAATTGTATTTCTAGCATCCTTTGCAGAGAGGAACTAAGGAGAAAAAAATTCAGGAATTGTTAACTCCGCTTGAACAAGCAATGGGTGGCTCAATCGAGCTAGATAAAAATGGACGTTTTTATTTGAACAACAAGCGCGGTCGATTTGAGATGCCCCTTGTTGCAGAAGGCCAGCGTAAATTAGCAATGTTGGCGCGTTTAATTGCAACGGGGGTATTAATGGATAAAGGTTTCTTATTTTGGGATGAGTCTGAAGCAAATCTTAATCCACTACTGATTAAACAAGTAGCCCGAAGCATTGTAAGTCTAAGTAAAACAGGTATTCAAGTATTTCTTGCCACTCACAGTTTATTTCTGTTGCGGGAGCTTGAAATATTAATGACTGACGAGCAAAATACTGAACTCAACTCACGATTTTTTGGCTTGCATTTTTCAGATGACTGTGTTGTGGTCAAACAGGGAGATGCAATTGACGAAATTGGCGATATTACAACACTGGATATTAGGCTTTAGTCTTAATACAAGGGTTACGGAATAACGAACCACAGAGACGCAGAGGACACAGAGGAATAAGGATTTGAGCGGTATTTTGCGTAAGTCCTGTTAGATATATCAAAAGTTTGAAGGTTAAAAAAGTGAATCAGGTGCAAGTAATAAGCGTTGAAACTACCAAAAACCTATCACTTGACCAAATTCAACTATATTCTTCTCATTCTTCCTCCTGACTCCTGACTCCTAGCCCTAACGAAAAGACTTTTATGCCTAACGGCACGCTACGCGAACAGCAAGCCCTATTTAGTTTTTTCCTCCGCAGGAAATTCAAACCTTTGGTTCATTTTTCAGGGATTTAATTGACAATAATCATGATATTTTGACGGATATGCTAAAAATACATCAATTATTTGATGATTATCTATGCAATTCAGTAGAAGTATGTTTATAGAAAATATAGCTTAGTAACAATAATTAACATGATAAATAAATAAGAATAAACTTTAAATGTGACTAAAAGGTTGACATTCTCTAGGGTTTTAAAGAATTATCTTAGGAAACCCAGATAGTCTGTTGGGAGGAAACCATGCACACAGTAATTCTAGTTCTAGTTGAGGTACTGATTGTAATTGGATTATCACGGCTGGTAGGGCTGGGATTTCGGTCAATTAAGCAACCTTTGGTAATTGGTGAGATGGTCGCAGGTATTATCCTTGGTCCATCTTTATTTGGTTTGGTTGCACCCCAAATGACAGCAACCTTGTTTCCAGCAGAAACTCTTCCTTTCTTGAATGTTTTATCTCAGATAGGACTGATATTTTTCATGTTTCTCATTGGCTTGGAACTAAATCCTAAATATTTGAGTAATAATTTACAGGCAGCTATTCTGATTTCTAATATCAGTATTATTGTTCCTTTTTCTCTATCAGGAATCTTATCCTTGCTGCTTTATCCCTTAGTTTCTCATGCTAGTGTGTCTTTTACCGCCTTTGCTTTATTTTTCGGGGCGGCGATGTCAATTACAGCTTTTCCTGTGCTGGCGCGAATTATTACTGAGAACAACTTACAAGGAACACGATTGGGAACATTGGCGTTAACTTGTGCTGCGGTTGATGATGTGACAGGATGGTGCATTTTAGCGATCGCGATCGCTGTCGCTCGACATGGTACCATTAACCAACAAGCTGTACTAACTATTCTCGAAAGTCTACTCTACATTGGCTTTATCTTCACCGTCGGCAGTTGGTTTCTCAAACGTCTCAATGCCCATTACCGTCGTAGCAAACGTCTGAGTCAATTAGTTCTAGCTTTAATTTATATGGCAGTGGTGGCTTCTGCCTTAATCACCGAATTTATTGGTATTCATCTCATTTTTGGGGCGTTCTTACTCGGTGCAGCTATGCCTAAAAATGCCGAATTAGTCCGGGAAATTGCCGTAAAAACTGAAGATTTTGTCCTGATTTTTCTATTACCAATCTTTTTCGCCTATAGTGGTCTACGGACGCAAATTGGGTTACTAAATCGACCAGAGTTATGGTTATTATGTGTTTTGGTTTTGGGAGTTGCGATCGCTGGCAAATATATTGGTACTTATGTAGCGGCTCGTATCAGTGGCATTAATCAACGGGAAGCCTCAGCCCTTGGTTGGCTAATGAATACTCGCGGCTTGACTGAGTTAATTGTGCTAAATATTGGTCTAGAATTGGGTGTAATTTCCCCCTTATTGTTTACCATCCTAGTAGTTATGGCCTTGGTGACAACTTTTATGACTTCCCCTCTGTTGGAATGGATATATCCTAAACACCTAATCAAACTAGATATAGTAGACGCAGAACCGGAACAGAAAATAGATCCAGATATAGAAAATCGAGAATCTTTTATTCCCTCTTACAAGATTTTGTTACCAGTCGCTAACCCCAGCACCCAAAAAGGTCTGTTACATTTAGCCGTGGCCTTGGCACAACCCTCCAACACTTTTGGACTCCAACAACCTGCTATTATCAATCCTCTGAGTTTGATAGAATTGGAAGAAGACTATGCCTTTGAGAGTACCCCATCGGAAGCAAATCGGTTAATTACCCAGCGTCGTCAACAATTAGAAGAATTAATTAATACCCTAGAACCGCCATTTATCCGTGGCTACATCCATCCCATTGTTCGCATATCTAATAATGTTGCCAGAGAAACAGCCGAAATTGCCGAAATTGAACAACCTCATTTAATTGTTGTCGGATGGCATCGTCCAGCTTTTAGTAATAATCGTTTAGGTGGCCGTGTGGGACAGATTCTGGCTACTGCACCCGTTGATGTGGCTGTATTTATAGATAAAGGTAGCGATCGCTTAGAAAGTTTATTAGTTCCCTATTCCGCAAATATCCATGATGATTTAGCCTTAATCCTCGCCCTGCGATTGCTAATTAACCGGGATACTTGTATGTTAAAGGTTTTACAGGTATTTAAAGAAAATCATCTCCAAGAAGAATTAAGTTACGAATTACAGGCCATGATTGGGCAACTACCCCCCAGTGTACGCGATCGCATTGAAATTAAAACCATCAAGTCTCCCGAACCCATCTCAGATGTAGTCCAAGCCTCAGCCAAAGTAGATTTAACTATTGCCGGTACTAGCCGTGCTTGGGGGATTGAACGTCAGACTTTAGGAAGATACACTGATCAATTAGCTATCCAATGTCATTCTTCACTATTGATTACCCGTCGTTATAGTCAAGTCACTTGCCATCTTAACTCTCTTCTCAGCGAGATTCAAACTCATGAGTTGAGGTTATAAATAGGACTTGGTGATAGCGTGCCGTTAGGCATATAAAGCTAAAACCTAGATAGATCAAGAGTTTGAATGTGAAACAGACGAACCGGGTGCAAGGAATAAGCGTTAAAACTGTTCCTTTACCTATCACTTGACCAGATTCAAGACTATTATTCTCTTCTCCTAATTCTTCCTCCTGACTCCTGACTCCTGACTCCTGACTCCTGACCCAAACCCTAAATAATTTTAACTTTTAGCGATCGCACTAATCCCCAACATCCCACACCCAAAATGAAGCAAGTACTGAAAATTAGCTGTTTTAGCTCAATCATAGCCTTAACCCTGGCAAATAACATCAGTTTTGCCGCACCAACCGTACAACTCAAACGATGGCATTTTCACCCAAAAACACAGAAACTAGAAATTACCCTCTCAGCCACCACAACTCCCATTTACTTCTACCTTCCCCAACCCTCACGCTTAGTTATCGATCTTCCTAACACCGCATTAGGTTCTGTACCTACCATAGGCAAATATCAAGGAACAATTCAGGGAATCCGTTTAGGCCAATTAGACCCCAATGTAACTCGCATCGTCCTCGACTTAGCACCAGGAACATTTGTAGATCCCCAAAATGTCCAACTTCAGCCCCTTTCCTCAAAAAATCCCACTCGCTGGGTATTAAGTCCGCTCATATCTCATCATAGCACCTCTTCTTCAGCTAAAGACCTTTCTCCCCAAATATGGAACACACTCCCACCAGCCGTAACTAATCTACCTCTAACAACCACTAACACCCAACAACCTTTTGTGATTGTCCCCCCACTCAATTCTCAAAATTCCTTTTCCCCCATACCCGTCATCGAATTTGGTCAACCCCTACCTCAATAGTTAAACAAAAATCACTCTTTGCAAATAAATGAATTTAAAACCTTTCTGTATCTTGAGACGGTGCAACTGCCCCCGGTGTAGATAAAAAGAAGTTTTGAGCAGATTCATTTTGATATATACATCTAATATCAGGATTCTCACTATCTAAACTCCCAGTAAAACCGAAAGTATTAAGACGATTTTTACATTCTCTCACCTGATCCGAAGTAACAAGTTTTTTATTCTCCAAAATTGCCCAATTATTTTGTCGAATTACACAACCAGGACGCATACTAGGTTGAGCGACATAGACATTAAAAGGATTAAGAGTTACAAACAGTCTAGCGTCCATTACCATTGCACTAGCCCCATACTGCACACAAATTTCCGGGTTTGGGGCTTTAGTATCAATAAATTCACGAGAAGCCACATTTGATGGACTCAACGTGCTTGTCGAACTAAAAGCAATACCAATACCAATACCCAATACCAGTACACCACCCAAAATAGCGATCATTGTCAAATTTAATGCCGGAGATTGTAAAGGATTGGTAGTTTCTCTATAACTAGATTTACGTCTCATCTTAGGTTGCTTACCTTCATGGAAAATTGACTGGGATTCATCGAAATTTTTCTCCCTTCTTCAGTATGACGATTCTTGAAGAAAATTGTCCCCTATTTTCGATCTAATGCCCATCATGTTTATAAAATCGGCATTTCGTCATAATAAATAATACAATAAAATCACTATACTCAACCTATTTAATATAATCTATTTGATCAACCGAAACTAAAGTGCCATCGCTCTTATTTTGTCAATCAGAAAAGTTTACCCATTTATTCAAAATTCAATTTAACATCATTCATATAGCGGTATGCACTTGAATGAGATACAGAATCTACAGTAAAAGCCTTATGGCAAGAGACTCTTAACTCCTGACTCCTGACTCCTGACTCCTGACTTCTGCTATATCATCTTATAATAACTATTAAGCTAAATTTGAAGGTAGATATGGTTAGTACAACTACCAAACCCCAAAACATTACCCCAGAAACTACCCCAGCCGAACAGCGAGTAGTTTTTCACGACATCAGTTGGCAAAATTACGAGCAAATATTAGCAGCATTAGGTCAAAGTCGTTCTTCTCGACTTATCTATGATCAAGGAACATTAGAAATTACCATGCCTTTAGAAGAACATGAAAGTGCTACCAGATTAATTGAACTATTCATCCGCATTTTGGTAGAAGAAAGTGGATTAAAAATTAAAACAATGGGTTCAACCACCTTAAATCGTCCTGATTTACAAAGAAGTGCTGAACCAGATAACTGCTATTACATTCAGAATCAACCTAAAGTAGCAGGAAAAAAAGTTGACTTAAACCAAGATCCTCCACCAGACTTGATTGTAGAAGTAGATATTACTCATACTGACATCAACAAAATCAGGTTTTATGCCAGCATGGGTGTACCCGAATTTTGGCGTTATAACGGTCAAATCCTACGAATTTATCAACTTCAAGATAATCAATATATTGAAGTAGAAAAAAGTCAGACATTTTCGAGAATAATTAAAGAAAATCTTTATCAATTCTTACAAAATTGTCAAATTGATGAAGTTCAATCTAGCAAAGATTTTCGTGCTTGGTTACAACAGGAAACGCAGAATTAACGCACCCCATAATAAACAATAGCATCGTAAAGGTGGGAAATCCCACCCTTACAAACTGCTTAAACAACTAGCTAACTAGCTAACAGAGTCTTTTCCAGAGAAGTCCAACGGAAATAGCGATCGCCACCCCGCTCAATCACCACCTTAACCCTTGGTTCTAATTTAGGCAAATTGGCTAAAAAATCAACTTCCTGATCAGACAAAACATGACCCTCAATGATCCACAACACCAAACCCTTAGACTTAGGTGGTAGTTGTTCCAAATGATAACTGATCATAGGCGGCAAATAGTAGACTTCCCCTACCGCCGCACCACTACCAGTGCTTTTTTTACCCAGATGCGGAGGTCTCACCCCATGAACCTGGGTCAAATAAGCAGCCACATCACCCAATCCCCTCGCAGTAATATTCAGGCTAGTATAGCCACGCGCCCTTAACCGTCGGAGATAGCGGCCTTCATAACCCCCCTCTAGAGGAACATAAACACCCAAAGCGCCAAATTTTTCCAAATCACGGATTAAACCGTTGCCAGTGGTAAGTAATGCCATAGATTTTCCTCTTGTCCCACTTAGATATCTCTATTATTCACCCATTAGCTCTAAATTAAATGAGGTTAAGTCGCACAAATTCAGCAAAATTCCACATTCGAGACTTCTTCACCACAAACTACTAGACAAAAACAAATAAATCATTTATAATTTTAGATTGTTACCACAAAGCAAGATTTAGATAGCCCTCTTAGGCATCTGAGCTAGTTGAAAGCATCAAAAACTGATGGCTGTGTTTTCTCAAAAAAAATAAACTAGCGCAAACACATAAGATACTGCTAAACTAGAAAAGCTTAAAAGGTCAAAATCAACAGCCAAAGGCAAAAACCCCAAGCTGAAGATCCCGTTCACTCCCGTAGCCCCTAAAAACAGGCAAAGCCTCAAACAAAAGTTTAAGGTAAAAATAAAAGTAGTAGAATCTGAGCCATAATTTTGCTGTTATGGTACTATATTAAGTCTCAGGAAATGGATACTGAGTGGGATTAACCCCTTAAGTCCAACTACAACGGTAGAGTGCCAGAGCAATTGCTTGGACTAGAGCATTGCTGCACAAAGCGCAAAGCAATCAGGCCTTGCATTAATTCTCAAAACAATGCCTTCTCATTGAGAAAGGTAAAAGATTGACTTGGTGATTAAGTTCAGTGAAAATAAACAGACTCACCAAACAGTCAGGACAAAATTTGTTGCATCATTAAGAATTTGCACTGTCCAACGCCAGTCCAAATTTCCCTGGTTCACACTAAATTAGTCCTTAAAAAGTCAGATTCCAAGGTCAGCAACTAGAAAGGAGAACCAGTTACTGTGTCTGTAGGTATTCTCGGCACCAAGCTGGGCATGACTCAAATATTTGACGAGGCAGGAAAATCTATTCCTGTCACCGTAATCCAAGCGGGTCCATGCACTGTTACACAAGTTAAAACAAAACAGACCGACGGTTACTCTGCCATTCAAGTCGGCTATGGCGAAGTCAAACCCAAGGCGCTGAACAGACCCCTCCTGGGTCATTTAGCAAAATCCTCAGCCCCAGCATTGCGGCACTTAAACGAGTATCGCACTGATAGCTCCAGTGATTATGCTTTAGGTCAAGAAATTAAGGCAGATATTTTTAGTACAGGTCAAACTGTAGATGTAATCGGTACAAGTATTGGTCGTGGTTTTGCCGGCAACCAAAAGCGTAACAACTTTGCTCGCGGTCCCATGTCCCACGGTTCCAAAAACCACAGAGCGCCAGGTTCTATTGGTGCAGGGACAACCCCCGGACGTGTTTATCCTGGAAAACGGATGGCAGGTCGTTTGGGAGGAGTCCGAGTCACAATTCGCAAGCTGACTGTAGTGCGAGTAGATGTAGAACGGAACTTAATACTCATTCAAGGTGCTATTCCTGGTAAACCAGGGGCATTAGTAAGTATTGTACCCACAAATCTAGTTGGTCGTAAAAAATAGTTTAGTTGTTAGCTGTCAGCTAATTATTAATTAAGTGACCCTTACCTGTTTGGCTGTCAGTCCAAGCTCGCAACTAACAACTAAATCATAGGACAGAAAAATGGTTGAGAGTGTAATTAAAAATTGGCAAGGAGAACAAGTTGGGGAAACATCCTTCGACTTGCGAGTTGCCAAACCAGAAACAGCATCGCACATAGTACACCGCGCCCTGGTCAGACAGATGACCAATTCTCGCCAAGGAACAGCCAGCACAAAAACTCGTTCCGAAGTCAGAGGCGGTGGTCGCAAACCTTGGCGGCAAAAAGGCACAGGTCGCGCTCGTGCCGGATCTATTCGTTCACCCCTGTGGCGTGGTGGTGGTGTAATCTTTGGACCCAAACCCAGAGATTTCAACCTCAAATTGAACCGTAAAGAACGGCGTTTAGCACTACGCACAGCCTTTGTTAGTCGTGCTGAAGACTTGATAGTTGTAGAAGAATTTAGCAACGAGTTACAACGCCCAAAAACCAAAGACTTGGTAGCAGCATTAGCCCGTTGGGGAGCAGCACCAGATCAAAAAGCACTGTTAATTTTAGCGGAAATTGGCGAAAACGTCGAATTATCAGCTAGGAACATTGAAAATCTCAAGTTGATAGCCGCAGATCAATTAAACGTTTACGACTTGCTACACGCCGACAAAATCGTAGTGACAGCATCAACCCTAGAGAAAATTCAGGAGGTCTACAGTGTATAAGGTTGACCCCCGCGACTTGCCCGACCTGATCCGTCGCCCAATTGTTACCGAAAAGGCGACAATCCTGATGGAGCAGAACAAATATACCTTTGAAGTAACTCCAAAAGCGACCAAGCTGGAAATTAGAGCGGCAATAGAACTCCTATTTGCAGTCAAGGTTGTCAAAGTCAATACCATGAACCCACCCCGCAAACAGCGCCGAGTTGGTAAATTTATTGGCTACAGACCCCAATACAAGCGAGCTATTATCACAGTCGCCACTGGGGACGAAGAAAAAATTAGAAAAGTTCTATTCCCAGAAGTTTAGTTAATTAATCGCTTAAACTTCTTTACAAAGCACTGAGCAGTTAAAAATATGGGTACTCGTTCTTATCGCCCTTATACCCCCAGTACTCGCCAAGTTACCATTTCCGACTTCGCGGAAATTACCAAAACTGAGCCAGAAAAATCCTTAACGGAATCAGTACACCGTCCGAAAGGTCGGAACAATCAAGGGCGGATAACCAGCCGTCGTCGGGGTGGCGGCCATAAACAACTTTACCGAATTATCGACTTTAAAAGAGATAAACGAGGTATAGAAGCAACAGTCACAGCAATTGAATACGATCCTAACCGGAATGCCCGAATTGCTCTTTTAATGTACGAAGATGGAGAAAAACGGTATATTCTCCAACCTAACGGCATGAAAGTAGGCACAAAGGTGATAGCTGGACCAGATGCCCCCTTTGAAGATGGCAACGCCTTACCACTGTCAAATATTCCTTTGGGTACTACAGTTCACAACGTAGAAATGACCCCAGGAAAAGGTGGTCAAATCGTCCGTTCTGCCGGTGCTAAAGCGGAAGTTGTGGCAAAAGAAGGGAATTACGTTACTTTGAAATTACCTTCCGGTGAAGTCCGTATGATTCGCCGCGAGTGCTACGCCACCATTGGACAAGTAGGCAACACTGACGCTAGAAACCTCAGTGCGGGTAAAGCAGGTAGAAATCGCTGGAAGGGTCGTCGTCCCAAAGTCCGGGGTAGCGTCATGAACCCGGTGGATCACCCACACGGTGGTGGTGAAGGTAGAGCGCCTATTGGTAGAGCCGGCCCTGTGACACCTTGGGGTAAACCTACTCTAGGTGCGAAGACACGGAAACGCAAAAAAGCCAGTAGCAAATTGATTGTGCGTCGCCGTCGTAAATCGTCTAAACGCGGTCGTGGTGGTCGCCAGTCCTAGAATTTTAAGTTTTGGATTTTAGATTGGGTTTATTTAACCTAACGAAATCCAAAAACATCAATTCAAACTCGAAAATTTAAATTCCAACATCGAACTATGGGTCGTTCTCTTAAAAAAGGTCCTTTCGTCGCCGATCATTTGCTGAGTAAGCTGGAAAAGCTCAATGCTAAAAACGAAAAGCAAGTGATTAAAACTTGGTCGAGAGCCTCGACAATTTTGCCGATGATGGTAGGTCATACCATAGCTGTACACAACGGACGGCAACACGTTCCAGTATTTGTGAACGAACAAATGGTAGGACACAAGTTAGGAGAATTTGCTCCTACTCGCACCTACAGGGGTCATGGCAAAAGCGATAAAAAATCGGGTAGATAGTCAATTAGGAATTAAAGAAATCTTTTTAATTTTTAATTGATAAAGATGGAGAAAATTATGGCAATTTATACTACTGAAGTTAAAGCGATCGCCCGTTATATTCGCATTTCTCCTTTTAAAGTGCGTCGTGTACTCGACCAAATCCGGGGGCGGTCATATCGGGAAGCATTGATTATCCTAGAATTTATGCCTTACCGAGCCTGTGAGCCAGTATTGAAGGTTCTCAGAAGTGCCGCAGCCAATGCCGAGCATAACGAAGGATTAAATCGAGCAGAACTGATGATTACTCAGGCTTACGCCGATCAAGGTCCAGTCCTGAAACGGTTTCAACCCAGAGCGCAAGGTCGAGCTTACCAAATTCGCAAACCAACCTGTCATATCACCGTGGCTGTAGGTACTCCGGTCCAATAAATTACAGTTAGAAGTTTTAGAGGAAGTATTTGTGGGACAAAAAATTCATCCAGTCGGTTTTCGTCTGGGTATTACTCAAGAACACCAATCTCGATGGTTTGCCGTACCTGGACGTTATCCAGAATTACTACAAGAAGACCACAGGCTCCGTCAATACATCGAACAAAAACTGGGTAGATACGCGCAAAACAATGCCGGCATTTCAGAAGTACGGATTGAGCGCAAAGCTGACCAAATCGACCTAGAGGTAAGGACAGCTAGACCAGGTGTAGTTGTAGGTCGTGGTGGACAAGGTATTGAAGGATTGCGGACTGGACTCCAACAAATGTTGGGTGGCAACCGCCAAATTCGGATTAACGTAGTGGAAGTGCAACGAGTTGACGCTGATGCTTACTTAATCGCCGAATATATTGCTCAACAATTAGAACGCCGGGTTTCCTTCCGTCGGGTAGTACGCCAATCAATTCAACGGGCCCAAAGAGCAGGTGTACAAGGGATTAAAATTCAAGTTGGTGGTCGCCTCAACGGTGCAGAAATTGCCCGTTCAGAGTGGACTCGTGAAGGTAGAGTACCTCTACATACCTTACGGGCTGACATTGATTACTCTTGCTGCACAGCCAAAACCATTTACGGCATTCTCGGCATTAAAGTTTGGGTGTTTAAGGGAGAAATTATCCCTGGACAGGAGGAAGCCCAAGCCCAACCTGCCAATCGTGAACGGGAACCCCGTCGTCGTCAACAACAACGTCGCCGCCAGCAGTTTGAAGACCGCTCAAATGAAGGGTAAAAAGTAAAAGGTGAAAGAAGCTCTAGAGCTTACTAATTACCAATTACCAACTACCAATTACCAATTACCAAACCATGTTAAGCCCTAGAAGAACTAAATTCCGCAAACAACAGCGCGGACGAATGGGGGGTCTAGCTACCCGTGGTAGTACCCTCAACTTTGGAGATTTTGCTCTCCAAGCCCAAGAACCCTCTTGGATTACCTCCCGCCAAATTGAGGCTTCTCGTCGGGCAATGACCCGTTATATTCGTCGGGGCGGCAAAATCTGGATTCGGATTTTCCCTGATAAACCTGTAACTATGCGTCCGGCTGAAACACGGATGGGTTCTGGTAAAGGTAATCCAGAATTTTGGGTAGCTGTAGTCAAGCCAGGGCGGATTTTGTTTGAAATCGGCGGTGTTTCTGAAGAAATCGCCCGTGAAGCCATGCGATTGGCTGCTTATAAGTTACCAATCAAAACTAAATTTATTGTGCGCTCTCAACCACAGGAGCAGGAGTAGGTTATGCCTCTTCCCAAGATTGCGGAAGCTAGAGAATTAAGTGACGACCAACTGGTTGAGGAAATTACTGCTGTTAAAAAACAGTTATTTCAGTTGCGGTTGCAAAAAGCGACTAGACAACTAGAAAAACCCCACCAGTTCAAACACGCCCGCCACCGTCTATCCCAATTGCTGACGGTAGAGGGGGAACGTAAACGGGCTGCAATTCAAGCAGAACAAGAACAAAAGTAGGAGATTATGGCAGTCAAAGAACGAGTTGGCTTGGTAGTGAGCGACAAAATGCAAAAAACGGTGGTAGTGGCTGTTGAAAACCGCGCTCCTCACCCCAAGTACGGCAAAATTGTAGTTCAAACCCGACGCTATAAAGCTCACGATGAAGATAATAACTGCAAAGTGGGCGATCGCGTCCGCATTCAGGAAACTAGACCTCTGAGCAAAACCAAGCGTTGGCAAGTCACAGAAGTCCTGAATACCAAAGCTACAGGTTAATTCCCCAGGGAGACTAATTGTGATTCAACCCCAAACCTACCTCAATGTTGCAGATAATAGCGGCGCTCGTAAGCTGATGTGCATCCGCATCATCGGCGGCGGAAACCGTCGTTATGGTGGCATTGGTGATAAAATTATCGCTGTTGTCAAAGATGCTACGCCCAACATGGCTGTTAAAAAGTCCGATGTTGTGGAAGCAGTAATTGTGCGGACTCGGAAAGCGGTAAATCGGGATAGCGGTATGTGTATTCGTTTTGACGATAATGCTGCCGTGATCATCAACAAAGATGGTAATCCTAGAGGAACACGGGTTTTTGGCCCAGTTGCTCGGGAATTACGCGATAAAAACTTTACTAAAATCGTTTCTCTGGCTCCAGAGGTGCTGTAATGGCCAAACCCCAACCCAAAGTTTTTCATAAAATGCACGTCAAGACTGGGGATACCGTGCAGGTTATCGCTGGCAAAGACAAAGGCAAAGTTGGTGAAGTGATCAAAGCACTACCCCAATTGAGTAAAGTCCTAGTCAAAGGCGTGAACCTGAAAACAAAGCACGTTAAACCCCAGCAAGAAGGGGAATCTGGGCAAATTGTTACCCAAGAGTTCCCTATTCACAGTTCCAACGTCATGCTTTATTCTACTAAGCAAAACGTGGCTAGTCGCATCTGTTACACCTTCACCACCGAAGGTAAGAAAGTAAGGATGCTCAAGAAAACGGGTGAAATACTGGATAAATAATCCCAAATTCCCTGACCAAGACCAGGGATAATCAGGACAAAAAACTATGGCGACAACAAGACTCAAAACTTTATACCAGGAGACAATTGTCCCCAAGCTAACTAATCAGTTTCAATACACCAACGTACATCAAGTACCAAAGGTGATTAAGATCACGATTAATAGAGGTTTGGGAGAAGCGGCTCAAAACGCTAAATCACTAGAAGCGTCTTTAAACGAAATTGCCCTAGTTACTGGTCAAAAGCCAGTTGTTACCAGAGCAAAAAAAGCGATCGCAGGCTTTAAAATTCGTCAAGGTATGCCTGTGGGGATTATGGTGACACTCAGAGGAGAGCGAATGTATGCCTTCCTCGACCGCCTGGTTAGCCTTTCACTCCCCAGAATCCGTGACTTTCGTGGCGTTAGCCCCAAAAGCTTTGATGGACGGGGTAACTACACTCTCGGTGTTAGGGAACAGCTAATTTTTCCAGAGGTCGAGTACGACAAAATCGATCAAATCCGTGGTTTAGATATTTCCATCATTACCACAGCAAAAAATGACGAAGAGGGCCGGGCTTTACTTAAAGAAATGGGAATGCCCTTTCGCGATCAATAAGTTCATCTAAAGAGGGAACGATGGCGGCTAACGACACAATTGCAGATATGCTGACGCGCATCCGCAATGCTAACCTGGCAAGGCATCAAACTACACTCGTGCCAGCCACAAAAATGACTCGTAGTATTGCCAAAGTACTACAGGAAGAAGGCTTCATTGCTGAATTCACAGAAGCAGAAGAAGGGATCAAACGCAATCTAGTAATTTCTTTGAAATACAAGGGTAGAACTCGTCAGCCCCTAATCACCGCCCTCAAGCGTGTGAGCAAACCAGGGTTGCGCGTCTACTCCAACAAAAAAGAATTACCCAGAGTTCTAGGTGGTATCGGTATTGCCATTATTTCTACATCTAGTGGCATTATGACTGACCGGGAAGCACGCCGTCAGAATGTAGGCGGTGAAGTGCTTTGCTACATTTGGTAAGCAAGTTAGGAGTTCGAGAGTGCCGGAGTTATTCAGAAAAACTTATAGCTCATAACTCATAACTGACAAAGGACAAAAAGTTATGTCTCGTATTGGTAAACGTCCAATTACTGTTCCCCCTAAAGTCCAAGTGGCGATTGATGGCACAAAGGTAGTAGTGAAAGGCCCCAAAGGCGAACTTTCTCGCAATCTACCTGCTAATGTGATCATTGCCCAGGATGGGGAAACATTGCTGGTGACACGCCGCGATGAAACCCGTACCTCTAGGCAAATGCACGGTTTAAGCCGGACTTTAGTTGCCAACATGGTGGAAGGAGTTTCTCAAGGTTTTCAACGCCGACTGGAAATTCAAGGTGTGGGTTATCGCGCTCAAGTTCAAGGCCGCAACCTGGTTTTGAATATGGGTTATAGCCATCAGGTACAAATTGAGCCACCAGAAGGGATTCAGTTTGCGGTGGAAGGCAATACTAACGTCATAGTCAGTGGCTATGACAAAGAAATTGTCGGTAATACAGCAGCAAAAATTCGCGCTGTGCGTCCACCAGAACCCTACAAGGGCAAAGGTATCCGCTATGCCGGTGAAGTGGTCAGACGGAAGGCTGGTAAGACTGGTAAGGGTGGTAAGAAGTAAACATGAAACTTACTCGTAGAGAATCAAAACAGCGTCGCCATCGGCGCGTCCGTGGTAAAGTCAGTGGTTCACCCACACGTCCACGGTTAGCTGTATTCCGTTCCAATGAGCATATTTATGCTCAGGTAATTGATGATACCCAACATCAAACCTTGGTAGCGGCCTCGACTGTAGAACCAGAGTTGAAATCTAGCTTGACTTCTGGGGCTAACTGTGATGCGTCAGCCCAAGTCGGTAAATTAATCGCCGTGCGATCGCTCGAAAAAGGGATCACCCAAGTAGTCTTTGATCGCGGTGGCAACCTGTATCACGGTCGAATCAAAGCCCTAGCTGAAGCAGCACGGGAAGCTGGCTTAAATTTCTAAGTTCTCAGTAGTCAGGTGATGACGGTGGTTGCTCATGAGACAACCCCAACCCCTTACTGATAACTGATTTGAAAGGTTTTCCAGTCATTGATTGGGGAGTTACTCGACTAGCAGCAACTGGCCTGGAAACCCCCTAGACCGCGCAGGCTCACAACTGATAACTGACATTGAGAGAGCATAGATTATGGTAACCGGTCGTCGTAAAGCAAGCCGCGCAAAAAAAGAAGAAACTACCTGGCAAGAACGGGTAATCCAAATCCGTCGGGTCAGCAAAGTTGTTAAAGGCGGTAAAAAACTCAGCTTCCGCGCCATTGTCGTCGTCGGCAATGAACGGGGTCAAGTTGGTGTGGGTGTAGGTAAGGCCTCAGATGTAATTGGTGCTGTTAAAAAAGGCGTTGCCGATGGTAAAAAACATCTAATTGATATCCCCATCACTAAGTCCAACTCCATTCCCCATCCCATTGATGGCGTTGGTGGCGGTGCTAAGGTGATGATGCGACCAGCCGCACCAGGTACTGGGGTAATTGCTGGGGGTGCAGTGCGGACTGTTCTGGAATTGGCAGGAGTTCGGAATGTTTTAGCCAAACAACTTGGCTCTAATAATCCTTTGAACAACGCTAGAGCCGCAGTTAATGCTTTGTCTACTTTACGGACATTGGCTGAAGTGGCTGAAGATCGAGGCATTGCCATTGAAAAACTCTATATTTAGTAACGCAGTGGGAAATTCAATATCAATCTTGAATCTTACATAATGTGCTAATAGAGTCGCGATCGCCCAGTATTTAGTTAGAGTAAAAAAACTACTAATTGCATCATGAGACTCAACGATGTTAAGCCCCAAAAAGGCTCAAAAAAACGCCGTAAACGTGTAGGTAGGGGTATTTCCGCCGGACAAGGTGCTAGTGCTGGTTTAGGGATGCGGGGTCAAAAATCCCGTTCTGGTAGCGGTACTCGCCCTGGTTTTGAAGGTGGTCAACAACCATTGTACCGCCGCGTTCCCAAACTCAAGGGTTTTCCCCTCGTTAATCGTAAAATTTACACTACGATTAATGTAGAAAAGCTGGCTTCCTTGCCTGCCGATACAGAAGTAACTTTGCTCTCCTTAAAGGAAGCAGGGATTCTGACTACAGTGAAAGGAAAATTGAAAGTTTTGGGCAATGGGGAACTAAATGTCCCTCTCAAAGTTATTGCCGCAGCTTTTACAGGTCAAGCTCGTAGCAAAATTGAAGCAGCCGGCGGGAGTTGTGAAGTTGAATAAAGCATGAAGGAGGAAGGATAAAAGTAGAGAAACTTCAAACTTCAAACTTTATACTTCACATTTCCTGCTTCATCACTTCATCACTTCAAAGGTAGCATCCTATGATCAGTCGAGATAAAGCACCAACGGCTCAAGAAACTTTTATGCAGATGGCGCAAGCAGCAGGGCTGAGAGGTCGGCTGTTTGTCACCGTCGGTATTTTAATTTTGGTTCGCCTGGGGATATTTTTACCAGTTCCAGGCATTAATCGGGAAAGATTTGCTGAAGCTATATCGGGTAACAATTCGATTTTCGGTTTATTGGATATTTTTTCAGGGCGGGGACTTTCTACTTTAGGTGTCTTTGCTTTGGGAATTTTGCCGTTTATTAATGCGTCCATTATTATCCAATTGCTGACGGCGGCTATTCCCTCTTTAGAAAATTTACAGAAAAATGAAGGTGAGGCAGGACGGCGGAAAATATCCCAAATTACCCGCTATGTGACTGTATGTTGGGCAGTTGTTCAGAGTGTGGCTTTCTCGGCCTTGTTCCTTCAACAATTTGCCTTAAATCCAGGACCAGTTTTTGTCGCCGAAACAGCGATCGCTCTCACAGCAGGTTCGATGTTCGTGATGTGGGCTTCTGAAGTCATCACTGAACAGGGCATTGGTAATGGTGCATCATTGTTGATTTTTGTCAACATAGTTGCTTCCTTACCTAAAGCTTTGGGTGACACCATCGACTTAGTACAAGTGGGGGGACGGGAAATAGTCGGTCGGGTCATCGTCTTGATCTTAGTTTTCTTGCTGACTATCGTGGGGATCGTCTTTGTTCAAGAAGGAATGCGTCGCATACCGATTATTTCTGCTCGTCGGCAAGTAGGACGCAGAGTTTTAGCTGAACAGAGAAGTTTTCTGCCATTGCGGTTGAATCAAGGTGGCGTAATGCCGATCATCTTTGCCGCCGCTATCCTCAGTTTGCCTTTATTAGTGGCCAATTTTACCAAAAATAGCGACTTGGCTAATATAGTCAACACCTACCTAAGTCCCAGTGGATCAGGTTCTTGGGTTTATGCTCTGGTGTACATGATTTCCATTGTTTTCTTCAGTTACTTCTACTCTTCCTTGATTCTCAACCCGGTGGATGTGGCACAGAACTTAAAGAAAATGGGATCTAGTATTCCTGGTATTCGTCCTGGTAAAGCTACAAGTGAGTACATTGAGCGAGTAGCCAACCGACTCACCTTTTTGGGTGCAGTCTTTTTAGGCTTAGTGGCAATTATCCCCACCGCCGTTGAAAGAGCTTTAGGTGTGCCAACCTTTAGAGGTTTGGGTGCTACCTCTTTGCTAATTTTAGTCGGTGTAGCCATAGATACGGCTAGACAAATCCAAACTTACGTCATCTCTCAGCGTTATGAAGGAATGGTGAAACAATAGTGACGCGATTAATCTTCTTGGGACCACCGGGAGCAGGTAAAGGGACTCAAGCACAAACCTTGGCAGATTTTTGGCAAATTCCCCATATTTCTACAGGTGAAATATTACGGCAAGCCATGAAGGATCAAACACCTTTAGGTATTCAAGCCCAAAGCTACGTTGATCAAGGTGAGTTAGTACCTGACCAATTAGTAGAGGATTTGGTACAAGAACGCCTAAAACAACCCGATGCTCAATCAGGCTGGATTTTAGATGGCTTCCCTCGTAAAGTTACACAAGCAGGTTTTTTAGAGGAATTGCTCGGAAAAATCGGCCAAGGTGGTGAAAGAGTAGTCAATTTAGATGTACCAGACGAAATCGTCATCGCCCGGTTATTAAGCAGAGGACGCAAAGACGACAGCGAAGATGTGATCCGTCGTCGTTTAGAAGTGTATCGTGCTGAAACTGCTCCCCTGATTGACTATTATAGCGATCGCCATAAACTCCTCACAGTTAACGGCAATCAGTCCGAAGAAGAAGTCACCACCGCTTTGAAAAACGTCATAACAGCTTAGAAGCAGAGGGGGAATGGGCAGAAGGCAACACAATTTCCTCTTCCCTAATTCCCTTTTAGCTAAGATATATTAATAAACCGTTGATATATTTCCCAAAGTATGCTCTTGTGCAGATGAAATTACTACCAAGTAATAGGGAATTGTTGAATTGAGGAAAAAACAAATTGTCTAAACAAGATTTGATTGAAATGGAAGGAACAGTCACCGAGTCATTGCCCAATGCAATGTTTCGCGTAGACTTAGACAATGGATTTAACGTCCTAGCTCACATTTCTGGCAAAATTCGCCGTAATTACATCAAAATTTTACCTGGCGATCGCGTCAAAGTGGAACTTACCCCTTACGATCTGACTAAAGGTAGAATTACCTACAGACTACGGAAAAAGTAAATCTATGTAGAGCATCTTATCATAAAGCAGCCAAATTGGGTTTTTCCCAATTACTTAATTGAAATATTCTCGCTGGAAATGCTATAATTTACTATTTGGAGTCAAACGCAAAAGGCATGAAAGTCAGAGCCTCAGTCAAGAAAATTTGTGAAAAGTGTAACGTGATCAAACGCCGTGGTCGCGTCATGGTGATTTGTGTCAACCCCAAACACAAACAACGTCAGGGATAGCACGAAAAACGTGACCATCAATCACGTTTTGCCAACTGCAATTACGAAAACAACAGGGAGAGATTCATTGTGGCACGGATTTCTGGAGTAGACCTTCCACGTGATAAACGTGTCGAAATTGGTCTGACTTACATTTATGGAATTGGGTTATCAAGATCGCAAGAAATTCTTGCCGCTACAGGCGTAAACCCAGACACCCGCGTTAAAGACCTAAATGATGCCGATGTTGCAGCCCTCCGGGGTGAAATAGAAAGCAACTATCAGGTTGAAGGTGACTTACGACGGTTAGAAGCCCTAAACATCAAACGTCTAATCGACATTGGTTGCTATAGAGGTCGTCGTCATCGCATGGGCTTACCAGTGCGGGGACAAAGAACCCGTACCAATGCCAGAACCAGACGGGGAAGAAGACAAACTGTGGCTGGGAAAAAGAAAGCTCCTGGCAAATAAATTTTTTAAACTTGCTCGTCCTAGCAAGTTCTACCTTAAATTCACTCAACAAATATGGCAAGACAACCAACTAAAAAATCCGGGAGCAAAAAGCAGAAACGGAACGTACCCAATGGGATGGCCTACATCCAGTCTACTTTCAACAATAGCATTGTCACCATTACAGATCAAAACGGAGATGTAATTTCCTGGGCTAGTGCTGGTTCTAGTGGATTTAAGGGAGCAAAAAAGGGAACACCCTTCGCAGCGCAAACCGCAGCCGAAAGTGCAGCCCGACGTGCGATTGATCAAGGTATGCGTCAAATTGAGGTGATGGTTAGTGGTCCTGGTGCAGGTAGAGAAACTGCTATCCGCGCTCTCCAAGGTGCAGGATTAGAAATTACTTTAATTCGGGATATCACCCCTATTCCTCACAATGGATGCCGTCCACCCAAGCGTCGTCGAGTTTAAACACCAGATTTGAGCGAGTATCTTAAATCCCTCGCTCTTTCAAAAGCTGTCAGTTAGACAGTATAATCCTGTGGACTCAGTGATGACCCCATCTCTAGAATCTCACAGCCAGCACAAAGTTAATAGTCAAGTAAATTCGAGAGGCAATAGATTTGTCTTCTAGCAGCACCTTTATAAAGGGAGGCTACTCCGTGGCGCAGTTTCAAATTGAATGTGTAGAGTCTAATACAGAAGAAAGTCGAAGTCATTACAGTAAATTTGTTCTCGAACCTCTAGAACGCGGTCAAGGAACAACGGTTGGTAATGCGTTGCGGCGAGTTTTACTTTCCAATCTAGAGGGGACAGCAGTAACCGCAGTACGGATTGCTGGAGTTAACCATGAGTTTGCTACAGTACCGGGCGTGAGGGAAGATGTACTGGAAATGTTGATGAAAATGAAAGAAGTCATTCTCAAAAACTATTCCTCACAACCCCAGATTGGTCGATTACTCGTAAATGGACCAGCAATCATCACTGCGGCGCATTTTGATTTACCCAGTGAAGTAGAAGTTATTGATCCGACCCAGTATGTTGCTACCATCGCCGAAGGTGGCAAACTGGAAATGGAATTTCGGATTGAGAGAGGGAAAGGTTATCGCACTGTAGAGCGAGGAAGAGAAGAAGCAACGTCTTTAGACTTCTTGCAAATTGACTCGATATTTATGCCAGTACGGAAAGTCAACTACAGTGTTGAAGAAGCCCGTGGAGATGGTTCACTTAAAGACCGTCTGCTGTTGGAAGTATGGACAAATGGCAGCATCTCGCCCCAAGAAGCATTATCATCTGCTGCGGCAATATTGGTAGATTTATTCAACCCGTTGAAAGATATCTCCCTTGAACCGACAGATACAGGTTCAGATATGCCGGATGATCCGACTGCTCAAATTCCCATTGAGGAGTTACAACTTTCTGTACGGGCATATAACTGTCTCAAACGCGCCCAGGTTAACTCTGTGGCCGACTTGTTGGATTATACCCAAGAAGACCTACTAGAAATTAAAAACTTTGGTCAGAAATCGGCGGAAGAGGTAGTTGAAGCTTTACAACGACGTTTAGGTATTACCTTACCGCAAGAAAGAGGATCTAAGCACAGTTAAATTTCCATTGTTCATCATTGATACTTTCTGATTATGCGTCACCGTTGTCGAGTTAAAAAACTCAGTAAACCAGCCGACCAGCGCCGTGCTTTATTGCGATCGCTCACCACTGAACTGATCCGTCATGGTCGAATCACCACCACTTTAATCCGCGCGAAAGTGTTACGGAGCGAAGTGGAGAAGATGATTACCCTAGCTAAAAATGGCTCTCTAGAAGCCCGTCGGGAAGCTCTAGGCTACATCTTTGATAAATCATTAGTTCATGCTCTATTTGAGCAAGCCCCCACTCGTTACGGTAATCGTCAAGGGGGTTATACTCGCATTCTGCATACCGTTCCCCGTCGGGGCGATCGGGCGGAGATGGCGATTATTGAACTGGTGTAGATGGAGGAGGCAGGAGGCAGGAGGCAGAAGGAAAAAATAATACTGTTCCCCATTCCCTGTTCCCCATTCCCCGTTCCCTTGATATGCCAGAAAACCGCCAGCCTACACCCAGTTATCGAGTAGCCTTAGTCATTCAGTACATAGGGACTCGCTTTCATGGCTGGCAGAGGCAATCATCCCAGAGGACTGTCCAAGAAGAGATAGAAACAGCGATCGCTGCTGTTCTGGGGTATCACGTTACACTACACGGAGCAGGAAGAACTGATGCCGGAGTACACGCAGCCGCTCAAGTAGCCCACTTTGAAGCCACAGGTTTAATCCCGGCTCACAAATGGTCTACAGTGTTGAACAGCTACCTCCCCCCGGATATATTAATCAGAGCTTCAGCAGGTGTAAATGACCGTTGGCACGCTCGCTTTAGTGCAGCTTATCGACGGTATCGCTACACCATATATACTGAAGATAGACCAAACTTGTTTGTAAAACCCTTCAGTTGGCATTATTATTATGCCCCCTTGGATGAAACCTTAATCCAAGCTGCTCTGACACCTCTCTTGGGAAAACATCATTTAGCAGCTTTTCATCGTGCCGGTTCAAAGCGATCGCACTCCTGGGTAGAGGTACAGGCAGCAGATTGTCGTCGCAATGGGCCTTTTATCCATATTGAAATTCAGGCAGATGGATTTTTATATGGCATGGTGCGCCTGTTGTTAGGGATGCTAGTACAAGTGGGTTCTCAACAAATGTCTCTAGCTAACTTCAAAGAAATTTGGCAAGAACAACAGCGAGAAAAAGTCAAATATGCTGCACCACCTCAAGGTTTATGCCTGTTGCGAGTCGGCTATGATGATTTTCCCTTTCCTCCAGATATCTGGTACGACACCATGCCCCATCTGGTCTTTTCACCCCATTTCTAACCAACCAACTAAACAAATTAAACTCCCATGAGTAGTAAAACTTACCTTCCTCCTCAAGACTCCCTTGAGCGTGAGTGGTACGTCGTAGATGCCACCGATAAACGCCTCGGCCGCCTAGCCACAGAAATTGCTATGGTGCTGAGAGGCAAAAGAAAAGTCGAATATACCCCCCATTTGGATACAGGTGATTTTGTTGTGGTGATTAATGCTGAAAAAGTAGCAGTCACAGGCAAAAAACGTACCCAAAAAATCTACCGTCGCCATTCTGGTCGTCCTGGTGGGATGAAGACCGAAACCTTCGCCAAGCTGCAACAGCGCCTACCAGAAAGAATTTTAGAACAGGCTGTTAAAGGGATGCTGCCTAAAAATAGTTTAGGTAGACAGTTGTTTACTAAACTCAAAGTTTACGCCGGTCCGACTCACCCCCATGCAGCCCAAAAACCCAAAGAACTAATAGTTAACACAATTCCTGGAGAAGATA
Source organism: Cronbergia sp. UHCC 0137 (assembly GCF_034932285.1). NCBI lineage: Bacteria > Bacillati > Cyanobacteriota > Cyanophyceae > Nostocales > Nostocaceae > Cronbergia > Cronbergia sp. UHCC 0137. The sequence continues at coordinate 148,673 of NZ_JAYGHC010000004.1, read as the reverse complement.
ACTAATGGTATCAGTAGTAGAAGCCAATAGCGGCCGTGCCGTTTACTGGGGTACAGGCCGTCGTAAATCCTCCGTTGCACGGGTGCGGCTAGTTCCAGGTGAAGGTAAACTGACAGTTAACGGTAAGGATGGAGTATTGTATTTCCAATTCAATCCTAATTATCTGGGACTGATTAAAGCACCCTTGGAAACCTTGGGGCTGGAAAACGAATATGATATTTTGGTCAAAGCAGAAGGTGGTGGATTGACTGGACAAGCAGATTCTATTCGCTTGGGTGTTGCCCGCGCCCTGTGTGAATTAGACCCTGAAAATCGTTCACCGTTAAAAACCGAAGGCTACCTAACCCGTGATCCTAGAGCCAAAGAACGGAAAAAATACGGTTTACACAAAGCTCGGAAAGCACCTCAATACTCTAAGCGATAAGGATTTACAGGAAACCCAGGCTCGAATGGTGGGAATTTGGATTTTCACAAGATGATCAAAAACTCTGGTTCTGTGGGGGTTTTGCTGTAACGATTCACCTATTTTGAGTTTTAATCTCCAAGTTTCGAGTTCCGATCTCCAAGTTTTGAGTTCCGATCTCCAAGTTTCGAGTTTTAATCTCCAAGTTTCGAGTTCCAATCTCAAAATTCCGAGTTCCAATCTCAAAATTCCGAGTTTTAACCTCTAAGTTTCCTGTTCCCTTATCCCTGCTATATAATTTTTTTTAGATTCACCACACAAAGAACAATGGCTAAACCTGATATTCATCCCCAATGGTATCCAGAGGCTAAGGTCTACTGCAACGGTCAAGTTGTGATGACCGTTGGCTCTACCAAACCCGAACTACACGTAGATGTTTGGTCTGGAAATCACCCTTTTTACACCGGTACTCAGAAGATGATTGATGCTGAGGGTCGAGTTGAACGCTTCCTCCGTAAGTACGGTATGAGCAGCAGTCAAGAAACTGGCGACACAAAGAAGAAGTAGCGAATTGGCTGTAGCTGTTAACGACCCTAAAGCAATGCGGGGTCGATTTTTATTTAATCAGGACTTACGCACAAGTTACGGAATACGGAATATCAAACCACAGAGGACACAGAGGACACAGAGGAAGAGGAGTGGGAGAGAATTTTTGCGTAGGTCTTATTAATGCTTGAGCCAATTTGTTGTTTTAAGGAGTTTTATTGATCATGGCTGAATCATACCTGCTGGAGAAGTTGAAATCTGTTGAACAAACTTTTAATGAGTTGACACGCCGGCTGGCTGACCCTGATACGGCTAGAAATCCTGATGAGTATCAAAAAATTGCCAAGTCTCGTTCTTCTTTGGAGGAGGTGGTAAATACCTATGAAACTTGGAAAATTGCCCAGGAAGAATTAATTGGGGCGCGTCAGATAGTCAAAGAGTCTAATAGCGATCCTGAGTTGCGAGAAATGGCAGCTTTGGAAGTGAATGAATTGGAAGAAAAACTGGAATATCTGGAAAGTCGATTGAAGGTGTTGCTGTTACCCCGTGACCCCAATGATGATAAAAATATCATGTTGGAAATTCGGGCTGGTACTGGTGGCGATGAAGCGAGTATTTGGGCAGGTGATTTGCTGCGAATGTACTCTCGCTATTCGGATACTCAGGGTTGGAAGGTGAAGTTGGTGAGTGAGTCCCTGGGGGAAATGGGCGGCTTTAAAGAAGTAATTCTGGAAATTCAAGGCGATAGTGTTTATAGTCAATTGAAATTTGAAGCTGGTGTCCATCGTGTGCAACGAGTTCCCGCAACGGAAGCTGGGGGAAGGGTACATACTTCAACTGCTACAGTGGCAATTATGCCAGAGGTGGATGAGGTAGAAATTCACATTGACCCAAAAGATATTGAAATGAGTACGGCGCGTTCTGGTGGTGCTGGTGGACAAAACGTGAACAAGGTGGAGACAGCAGCCGATTTGTACCACAAACCAACGGGGATCAGAATTTTCTGTACGGAAGAACGGAGTCAGTTACAAAATAAAGAACGGGCGATGCAAATTCTCCGGGCGAAGTTGTATGAGATGAAGTTACGGGAACAACAGGAGTCTGTAACTGATTTACGGCGATCGCAAGTGGGGACTGGTTCCCGTTCGGAAAAAATTCGTACCTATAACTATAAAGACAATCGAGTTACTGACCACCGTTTGGGACAAAACTATTCTTTAACTCCGGTTTTAGAAGGGGATTTGGAAACTGTAATCCAATCTTGTATATCTCAAGATCAGCAGGAACGGTTGGCGGAGTTGGCTTCTGCCCAAGGATAAGTTAATTTCCCTGCAATGGTGCATTTAGGGTTTTGTTAATGCGATCGCTCGTTTCCGCTAAATGGGCTTTGGTATATTCATCTTGGGAAGTTACTTTTTTAAGTTGCTGATTTAATTGACCAAGTTTATACCAGGCTAGGGTACGGGCATCTTCTGGAACTTCTTCTGTTCGTAATACCATGCCCATCAAGATGTTGAGATGTTCTCGTTGTAGGCCTCGGCGTAAACTGGAAATTTTCACCTGACCTTTTGGTTGGAGAATTTCTGTCCAAATGCCATTTTGGAGGGTATTAAATAATTCAGGTAAACTCAGCACTTTGCCTGATTCTGATTTGAGTTCAATATCCTTGAGACGGGAAAGGCGATCGCTAGAAAACAAATCACGTAAAACTAAACTCTGTACAGACAAAACCAAATCGTGAATTGGGTAATCTAAGCGTCCTTCTTTAGCCGTAATTCCCCAATGTCGCCAACGAGAAGGTGCTAGTTTATTCAGTAATTCCGGTGGAAATTTCAGGGCATCTTCGGCAAAAACATAGTTTTGCAGCGTTGTTAATGCCTGTCTTTGCTGTTCTATTGGTACTGCTACAAATGGTAATCGTCCTTTGTCTTTATGGGGATAAACTCGGTAAAAAGACTGTCCACCAATGTATTTGCTGGTAAAGTATAACTGCTGCAAATAATTATTCAATATAGTTCCAAATCTTTCACTTAAATCGCTGTAACTCTCACCAAACTTAGGATAACCTTTATTTAAACGCTCCCACATCACACGGGAGTTATTCAATTGCCATTGAGAATAAACTAACACATTACTACTATTATCCCAAGCAGCCGCAGTTGGGTCACTATCAGAAAGATCCTCATCAGGTGAATAACTTAATTCTGGCTGTTCAGATTGGCTGGCAATTTTCTCTAAAAATGGTTTTTCCCCGATGATACTCATGCTATGAATAGGGGTATAACCATACTGAATTGCCCATTGATCATAACTTCCCACCTTGGTGGGGAAATAATCTCCTTGTTGTGTGCCTTGGGGGGCAATATTAGGAGAAATATAGTCCATTACCGATGTTGTTAAACCTTTAGTGCGAGTGATTTCAGGATTGTTCATTTCTTCGGGTGCGAGGAGAGTGCTACCACGGAAATTGTGACGTAAACCCAAAGTATGACCAACTTCGTGAGCAATAATTAAACGTAAATATTGATTGGTGTAATCTTCAATTTGCTGTTTATTGGGGGTAGTATTTGATAATAATGACATTGCTAAAGAGCCATAGGCAAACTGATTAGCAGCTTCGATAGAATAGCATAAATCGTACTCTCTTGCTAGTTGAGATAATTTACCTAAAAAATTAGCTGGAGTTTTCTGATCTTTAGCGCAAAGCAAACGATTTTGCATAAATGCTGATAAAGAAGTTCGCGCTTTTGTTTGATGAGGTTGGACAATTTTAGTATATTCGTTTTTTAATGCTCGCACAAAGCTGGCATCAACCAGAATGTCAGCATCTAAAATTTCTCCAGTTAGGGGATTAACACGGGATGGTCCCATAGCAAAATATCCATCAACTGTGTTAATCCAACGAATTGTATTGTAGCGAATATCTGCTGGATTCCAGGTAGCATGATCTGGCATTTGTTGGACTTGAATAGCATTTTTAAAACCCGCCTTTAAAAATGCTTGATTCCACATTAATACACCTTCTTTAATGGCATCGCGGTAGGCAAAAGGTACTGCATTATCAATCCAGAAGACAATGGGCTTTTTAGGGGGTGAAATTTCGGCTGTGGGGTCCTGTTTTTCTAGATGCCAGCGATTAATATAACGGACAAAAGTATCATTGCGATCGCTAATAGATAAATCTTGATAAGCCGTGATAAAATAACCTACTTGTTCATTAGCTAAACGCGGACGATAATTATTTTGTGGTAGTTGGGAAATGCTATAATGAACGCGCAGAGTAAAGGCACGATTGTCGGCTAAAACGCCAAAATTATGATCTTGATTTTCTTGATTAGCATTATTGTTATTAACATTGAAAACCGATTCAATTTCTAAATTTCCCGGAAAAACTTGAGCATTACCAAAATAATTTTGTTCTGGGTTTGCCCTTAGTCCTAAACTTGCATATAGTCCGGTTAAATCACTAAGAAGCAAGTCATTTAACTCAATTAAAATAGTTTTTCGTTCGGGATGAATGCTTTTAATTGGAATAGAATAAAGTACCGAATCACTAAAAGAACGGACGAGCGATCGCACTTGGGGGTCTCTGTCACGAGTCCGAAAATTTACATTCCGAACTACAAAGTTTAAATTATTATCTATCCTTTGGAAATAAAACAAAAAATCTTGCAGAGGCATACCGCTATAAATACCCCGTTCCCCAATCCCTGATTCTAAAGTAGCCGTAGTTAAATAATTTTTTTGCAACTGTTCAGGTTTAATTTCTAAATATATTTTATTCTTCTCTTGATGACGATAAAGAGTAAATAAACCCTCCAGCTTTTTAGTATTTTCCACAACATCTGTGAAAGAATCTAAATCTTCATTCTCTGCAAGTCTTCTACTATAAGCTGGGTTTTTTCCTTGTTTATTCTGATTATTGGCAACTTGCAAAAATGGCTGCTGTCCCCCTGTAAATCGGTCTTTAACTACCCAGATAAAAGCTTGCCTCTCAATCTGTCGATTCTGATTAATTACCCAAACTTGCGATGATCCTAGCTGGGATTGATCTGTAAATCCTCCCAAATTTAGCTGATTATTCGGTATTAATTGAGCCTTTGCCGGTTTTATCGCCAAAATAAAACCATGTAACAGAATCATAAAAAAGATCAATCTCTTCATCCCAAGCGCCCCTGATCAATATTCCTGGTATTATTAACGAATACTTACTTCTTTCTAGCAAATTCTCCAGTAAAATCCCAGGTGCGACTAAGGAACAGCTAATTGATATAGTTGCTTTCTTCCTAACGGAGTCACGACAACAGCTTCTACTTTGCGGTTAGGAGGCAAAGGAACAGTAACATCGAATTTTCCACGGAAATCAATTTTCTGCTGTTGTTTGGCAATCATTAGTAAATTCACCGAATCAACAGTACCCACAATGCGAACCTGACTACCATTAGCGACCAATTCACTAATATTTAAACGAGTATCTTCCCTTAACGGAACTGGATCAGAAGGAGGTTCTCCCGGAATGGTAAGATTTTGGTAATTAGCATTGACTAAAATTGTCTTTCCTTGGGCAATAGTAGCCACCCCACCCTCCTTAGTTGCCACACCCGTGATTCCACTTTCTTTGACACTTACACCAAACAGAGTCCCTCTTACTCCTGCCACTCCTGCGGGGGTGTGAATTTCTATTCGAGAGGAAGAATTAGTTAATGGACGAATTTGCAGACGAACTTGGCCATTTTTTACCTGCAGTTCAGTTATTCGTGCGCCACCCCTTCCTGTCTGGAGTTTACTGATAATTAATTGTGTATTTTCAGATATATTAATAAAGCCAGTGCCTACATCAATCGCCAGAACTGCACTAGAACCTCGTCCGGTGCTAATTCCTTCTCCAACTGCTTGCAGTCGCATTCCCCTACTAGCTGGTTTAGATGTTTGCCCCCGCAAATACCGCACCTGGCCGACGGCACGACGCACCTCTATCCAGCGATTAACTTTAACTTGTAATTGGTTATTTGCGGCAGAGGCCTGAAGGGTGCTAACTAGACCCACAAGTAGTAAGGTCAAGTTACAAGTCCACAAATTTTTCATCTTCTTTCCATATACTATATTCTAATATACCTGTAGTAGTTATCAGTCTTTGCCTATTAACTCAAGTTGCTAGTTATTAATTTTTCGGATATTTTGTAATCTGTAGGGTGCGTCAGACAGAATAATTTAGGCTAAAATCATTGATTTTAAGTTTCTGACGCACCTGATTTCATCTATACTCAACACGGCTTAATAATTTGATTCTGTAGGTAAGAGAAGTCCACAGAAAAGATGATCTAATCTTGTGGGATGGGCATCCTGCCCGTTCTTGTATTATTAGCAGGCAAGATGCCTGCACCACAAGAAATTTTGGGATATTTTTTTATTTGGAAGTCTCTAAGGATTTAGCAGCTACGCAACAATAGAACATACACCATCTATATTCAATTATTTTTCCGTTTATGGTACGCCCAATTTTATACGTTGCTATCACCAATCACGGCTTTGGTCATAGTACGCGCACAGCCTCAATAGTCAACACTATTCAAAAGTTGTGTCCAGAAATTTTGTTGATTTTAGTCACTACTGCACCCCGGTGGTTGCTGGAATCTTATATAGAGGGTGATTTTATTTTACGCCAACGGGCATTTGATTTAGGTGTGATCCAAGCTGATAGCTTAACAATGGATAAAGCAGCTACTTTGTCAAGGTTGCGGGAGATTCAAAAAAACCAAAATCCTCTAATTGCCTCAGAAGTCAGCTTTATCCGCCAAAATCGTGTTAATTTAATTTTGGCAGATATTCCTTTTTTAGCCTGTGGGTTTGCCAAAGCTGCGGATATTCCCTGTTGGATGTTGAGTAATTTTGGTTGGGATTTTATTTACCGAGATTGGGGAGGGGAATTTATCGAGATTGCTGATTGGATTAGTGGGTGGTATGCTGATTGTAATCTTTTATTTCGTCTTCCCTTTCATGAACCGATGTCATCTTTCCCCAATATCACGGATGTTGGACTCACTGGTGGTATTCCCAAATATCCTAGTGAAGAAATACGTGCTACTTGGGGAATAACTGCACAGCAAGATAAAACGATTTTACTATCCTTTGGTGGGTTGGGTTTACAGCAAATCCCATATCATAATTTGAGTAATTTTCCTGATTGGCAATTTATTAGTTTTGACAAATCTGCACCGGAATTACCGAACCTAATCAAAATTACCAACAATAAATATCGTCCTATAGATTTTATGCCTGTTTGTGGACGGGTAGTTTCTAAACCTGGTTACGGGACTTTTGCAGAAGCTAGTATATTGGAAGTACCGATGGTGACGATTCCCCGTGATGACTTTGCTGAAGCGAAGTTTTTGTTAGAGGGGATTAGTGATTACAACCATCATCAGATTATCACACCCACCGAGTTTTTTGAAGGAAATTGGGAATTTCTCCATCAATTACCCCAACCACCACAGCAAAAGCAAGGAATCGGTAAAGATGGGAATGAAACTATTGCTAAAGCGGTGATAAATTATTTGCAGTCCATCTAAGTAAGCAATTTCCCATGACTCATTACCAAACATTACTTAAAGTTTCCACCACTGGCAAATCCTTCCATAATATTACGACCAAACTGGCAGCAATTGTGACAGAATCAGGTGTAGAAACGGGACTTTGTACTTTATTTTTGCGCCACACCTCAGCCAGTTTAGTGATTCAGGAAAACGCTGATCCTGATGTGCTGGTGGATTTAGCGAATTTTATGGATAAACTTGTTCCAGAATCAGCCAAATATATCCATGATGCCGAAGGTGCTGATGATATGCCAGGACATATCCGTACAGTATTGACTAGCACCTGTGAAAGTATTCCTATTAATCGTGGTCATTTAGTTTTAGGAACTTGGCAAGGTATATATGTTTGGGAACATCGCCAACATAGTCATGTCAGGGAATTGGTCGTGCATATTTCTGGATAAGATAACAAGCAATGATAAGCTAAGGAATGGCTATAAAAAATCAATTAGGATGAACTGTTAAATGGGTGTTTCCTCAACGACTCCTCTCCTCCTCCGGGCTGCTAGTGGTGAAATAGTAGATCGTCCCCCCGTATGGATGATGCGACAAGCGGGACGATATATGAAAGCATATCGTGATTTAAGGGAAAAATATCCTTCCTTTCGCGATCGCTCGGAAATTCCCGAAGTAGCAATTGAGGTTTCTTTGCAACCCTGGAGGGCTTTTCAACCGGACGGAGTAATTTTATTTTCTGATATTGTCACCCCTTTACCTGGTTTGGGGATTGACATGGATATTGCTGAAGGTAAGGGTCCAATCATTTACTCCCCGATTCGCACTCAGGCACAAATTGATCAACTTCGTCCCCTAGAACCAGAATCGACTTTACCCTTTATTAAAACGATTTTGGGGGCATTACGGCAAGAAGTAGGGGATAAATCAACTGTATTAGGTTTTGTGGGCGCGCCTTGGACTTTAGCGGCTTATGCGGTGGAAGGGAAGGGTTCTAAAACCTATTCGATTATCAAAAATATGGCGTTCACAGATCCAGCTATATTGCATCAATTATTAACTAAATTAGCCGATGCGATCGCTGTTTATATGCGCTATCAAATTGACTGTGGCGCTCAAGTTGTGCAAATGTTCGACTCTTGGGCAGGACAATTAAGCCCCCAAGATTATGATACCTTTGCCCTACCTTATCAAAAAATGGTGTTTGAGAAAGTGAAAGCCACCCACCCTAACACACCATTGATTTTGTTGGTGACAGGTAGCGCGGGACTTTTGGAAAGAATGGCTACTTCTGGTGCAGATATCATTACTATAGACTGGACAGTGGATATGGCAGATGCCAGAACCAGATTAGGTAAGTACGTGAAAGTACAGGGGAATCTTGACCCTGGTGTATTATTTGGCTCAAAGGAATTTATTCGCGATCGTATTCACGATACCGTCCGCAAAGCCGGCAATTGGGGACATATCCTCAATCTTGGTCATGGTGTCCTTCCTGAAACACCAGAAGAAAATGTTGCTTTCTTCTTTGAAACCGCCAAACAACTGAGTATTTTAGTATAATTTGCAAGGTGGGCTTTTTGCCTACCTTGACAACACAGAATAACAAATTCTTAACTGAACTGTATTGTGTTTTAATCCTGTAAATCCTTTAATCCTGGACATCCTGATTCTGACATTTTCTCATGGCTAAAAAACGGATTTTAATCACAGGTGCAAGTGGCTGTATCGGTCACTATATTAGCGAAACTTTAATTCAAGAAACAGATCACGAATTGTATTTATTAGTTAGAAACCCTAAAAAACTGCAACTTGATCTGCAAACACGTCCAGGAATCACCGTCTTAGAGGGTGATATGCAAGAAATTAGTAAGTTATCTAATTTACTCAAAACTATCGACACCGCAGTTTTAACAGCCACTTCTTGGGGTGGTGAAGGTATTTTTGATATTAACGTCTTCAAAACTATAGAATTAATGAGCTTGTTAGATCCCCAAAGATGTCAACAAGTGATTTATTTTTCTACAGCCAGTGTTTTAAATTATGACAACCAACCACTAAAAGAAGCCGGAGAAATAGGTACAGACTATATTCGTTCTAAATATGATTGTTTACATAAAATCGAAAAATTAGCTATTTTTCCTAAAATTACTACGGTTTTTCCTACTTTAGTGTTAGGTGGAGATCAGACAAAACCCTATTCTCATCTTACATCAGGAATCCCAGAAGTTACTAAATTCATCAATATAATTCGATTTTTACAAGCAGATGGTAGTTTTCACTTTATTCACGGGCAAGATATAGCCACGGTGATCAAATATTTAATCGAGAATCCACCCCAAACAGAAAAACAACGTCGATTTGTTTTAGGTCAATCTAAGTTAACAGTTAATCAAGCCATAGAAGAAGTTTGTACCTACTTCAATAAAAAGATTTACTTCCGCATTCCCCTATCTATAACCTTAGCCAATATTATTATTACTTTATTCCGCATTCAAATGGCTGCATGGGATAGATTTTGCATGAAATATCCCCATTTCAGCTATGCTAACCCCATTAACCCAGCCAATTTTGATTTACCAAATTATTGTGTAACCATGAGCGACGTTTTAAAAATTAGTGGTGTAAAAAAAGGGAAATGAAAATTTTGATTGGATTGTAGTTGATTTATAATAGCACTTTTGAATACACTATTTTCTTCTACCATCAGTTTGTGGAAATTCTTCATCTCGCAATATTTTCTTAGTAACGAAGAGGACAAATATCAACAGTATAAACTGGATTTGCCAAGGTGCTAAAACTAAACTGAGAATAAAACTGACTGCTTTGAACACACCTGCAATACAAGCAATTTCATCAGTGTTTTTTTGAAAAATATAGCCAGTTATTAAACCAGTACATAGGGGAATCAGAAAAAACAAAGGCATTGTACTAAAATCCTGAGCTAAAAGTTCGATATGAGCAGACTCAAACTGTATTTTATGAGCGTATTCTAGTCTACACCTAAGTAGATTTCATTTACAATAGTTTATAGATGTCAAAATGGCAAATTCAAATTGTGTGATGATTTGATATATCTTCCTTCTTCCTTCTTCCTTCTTTTTTCGCGCTCTTTGCGTCCTTTGCGGTTCATTTCCTCTTTAACCGTCAATTTGACAGACCACTAGGAGTAATATTTTAAACTTAAACCGACCATGCTGAACATTCCTCAACTACTCGCAACCGAACTAAATCTGAAACTGTATCAAGTAGAAAATGCGCTAGAACTGTTAGGGGAAGGTGCGACAATTCCCTTTATTGCGCGTTACCGCAAAGAACGTACTGAGGAAATGAATGAAGTACAATTGCGTGATTTAGCTGATAGATATACTTATTTAACAGAATTAGAAGAAAGAAAGACAGTAATTGTGAGTGCGATCGCTCAACAAGGTAAACTAACTGAAGAACTACAAGCAAAAATCACCTCCTGTTTACAAAAAACAGAACTTGAGGATTTATACTTACCATATAAACAAAAGCGTCGCACCCGCGCCACTCTCGCTAGAGAGAAAGGTTTAGAACCCCTAGCAGCTTTAATTAAATCTCTGAATATTAGTAATGCTGTTTCTGTTGTGCTAGAAGAGGAAGCCGCAAAATATGTATCGGAGACCCAAGGGGTAAAAACACCAGAGGAAGCACTCAAAGGTGCTGCGGATATTTTGGCGGAAGAAGTAGCTGAAAAAGCTGATTTACGCGCCTATTTACGGGATTATTTTTTAGAAACAGGCGTGTTTGTTTCTCGAATTAAAGATGAATATCCCGAAGGTACAACTAAATTTGAAATGTACCGTAAATATGAAAATAAAGTAACAAATATCGCCCCTCATAATATGCTGGCTTTGTGTCGAGGAGAAGCAGAAAAAATATTAAATTTTGAAATTAGTTTTGATGAAGATTTTGTACTTTCTTATTTAGCATCTCAAGAAATTAAAACCAAAGTTGCTAATCTGCGAAATTTTTATCAAGTGATGTTGAAAGATGCCTTTAATCGGTTAATGAAAAATTCTTTGCTAGGCGAAGTAATTACGGAAATTAAAAATTTTGCCGATATTGAATCTATCAAAACCTTTGAAACAAATTTACGGGAATTATTGCTATCTGCACCAGCAGGAATGAAACCGACTTTAGCATTAGATCCCGGTTTTAGAACAGGCTGTAAGGTAGCCGTACTCGACCAAACAGGTCAATTTTTAGAATATCAAGCGGTGTTTCCTCACCAAGCAGTTGAACAACGCCAAAAAGCAGCACAAACTATCAAGAATTTAATTGAAAAATATCAGGTTGAATTAATCGCCATTGGTAACGGTACAGCTTCCCGTGAGACAGATGAATTTGTGGTGGAAGTGTTGCAAAAAATGGAACGTCAACCTATTAAAGTGATGGTAAATGAATCCGGTGCGTCTATCTATTCTGCGAGTAAAGTTGCATTAGAAGAGTTTCCTGATTTAGATATTACTGTCCGTGGTGCAATTAGTATTGGCCGCAGATTACAAGATCCTTTGGCGGAATTGGTGAAAATTGATCCTAAATCCATTGGAGTGGGACAATATCAACATGATGTTGATCAAAAGTTGCTGAAAAAGAAATTAGATGAAACCGTCGAAAGTTGTGTTAACTATGTAGGTGTGGATTTAAATACGGCTTCTAAAGAACTGCTGACTTTCGTTTCAGGAATTACACCAACAATTGCTAATAATATTATTGCTTATCGCAACGAAAATGGCGCGTTTAAAAATCGTCGTCAACTGTTGAAAGTAGCGAAACTGGGTCCGAAAGCCTTTGAACAAGCGGCGGGTTTTTTGAGGATTCGTGATGGTGAAAACCCCTTAGATAATACCGCAGTCCATCCAGAAAGTTATGCTTTGGTGAGAGCGATCGCTGCCGATTTAGGTGTACCATTAAATCAAGTTACAGAAATTGCCGAAAAACTCAAAAAGACCAATCTGAAAAAATACGTTACTGATACCATTGGTGAACCCACTCTACGGGATATACTCAGCGAATTAGAAAAACCAGGAAGAGATCCCCGTGCTGAATTTAAGTATGCAACTTTTCAAGCAGGAATTAAAGAAATTAGAGATTTGCAAGTAGGTATGGAATTAGAAGGAATAGTCACCAATGTCGCTAATTTTGGCGCATTTGTAGATATTGGTGTACATCAAGATGGGTTAGTGCATATTTCTCAACTTGCTGATAGATTTGTGGATGATGCTAATAAAATTGTTAAAGTAGGACAGGTTGTGAAAGTGCAGGTATTGGAAATTAATGAGAAGTTAAAGCGGATTGCTTTATCAATGAAAGCTGTTAAGCAATAGACTTTTTACATAGGTTTGATGAGAAAGTCTTTTCATTAGGGCTAGGAGTCAGGATGAAAAATTAGAAGAAGAGAAAAAGTCTCAATAGAAATAATTCAAAATCACAAATTGGTATGGCTATTTATCAAGTTCGATTTATTAACGATAAACTTGGATTAGATTCCAGCATTCAAATACCAGATGATCAATATATTCTAGACATAGCAGAAGAAAAGAAAATGCGTCTACCATCTGGGTGTAAACAGGGGGAATGTTCCGCTTGTGTTGCTAAACTTATTAGTGGAGAAGTTGATCAAAGTGAGCAAAAATTTCTGCGTCCCCATGAAATACAGGAGGGTTATGTTGTTACCTGCGTTAGTTATCCGTTGTCTGATTGTGTATTAGAAACCCATCAAGAACAAGTTTTGTATAAGTCTTCACTGTACTATAAACCTGAGTAAAAATATTGTAATTAGGAGTTACCCATTGACAGAAAATACCAAATATGTGTGGCGGTAAAGCTACATTTATCGTAGGGGTTTAGCACTGCTAAACCCTTACCCCACGGTTAGTTTATCGGTAAAAATATAATTAGCCGCAACCCGAACCAACCTGAGATATATTAGCTTTTTTAAAATCATCCTTTCGGTAGAAAATAAGTTCTATCTTCTCACAGATGTGAAAGCCTAACATTAAATATAAAGATAGTAAGAGAGATTGCAAAATATCTATTATTGCTATTTAGGTGAAAAAAATGTCAGGAACATCAATGTGGGGAACTTTTTTAATTGCACTAGCTACAGCTTTAAGTTTGCTAATTGTTGATTTAGTAGTTCCAGGTGTGAATATTGCCAACTTTCCGTCAGCTTTAATTGCGGCTGTAGTTATTGGTTTAATTAATAGTTCAGTTAAACCAATTATTTCAACTCTTTCTTTACCATTGACATTTTTAACATTAGGTGGTTTTTCCTTAATCGTTAATGGTATCTGCTTTTGGTTAGCCTCAGTTTTAGTTCCTGGGTTCAGAGTTCAAGGAATTATCGCTTTTCTTTTGGGTCCAGTAGTTCTATCGTTAGGTAATACTTTTCTCAGTAAATACTTTGCTGAAAAGAATATTGAATTACAAAGCAGCAGCAACATCAAAACTGAATCTTAATTGATGAATTGAGTTAGCATCTAATACCAAGTAGAGGCAATTCATGAATTGCCCCTACTACTATATATAGAATTTGTAATTTAGTTAACTAAATTTGTAAACAAAACCCTTTGAACAGACGTACCATGATCGATCTTTAATCTAACTACTAACTGGAGTGGTTTAATACAAAAAAAGGGCAGGGACAAACCCCACCCTCTAACTCGCCAGAATTATCTAATTACCAATTGTTGGTGCATTTAAAGAAACTATTGGTGCTTCTTTTTGTGCTGTTAAAGTAGGCACAGAATCACGCAATCTGGCTGTAAGTTGTACAGTTGTAGCGTCGTACATTTGAGTTAGTAACTTAGGATAGAAACCAATACCAATAATTGGCACTAACAAACAAGCAATAATAAAGACTTCGCGGGGTTCAGCATCTATCAAAGCTTGGTGAGAAACTAATTCTTCGTTTTCTTGTCCGTAGAAAATTTCTCGCAACATTGACAGCAAATAAATTGGCGTTAAAATTACACCAACCGCCATCAAAAATACTACGATAACTTTAAATGTCGGGTTGTAAGCATCGCTAGTGGCAAAACCGACAAACACCATTAATTCTGCTACAAATCCACTCATTCCTGGTAATGCTAAAGAAGCCATTGAACAGGTAGTGAACATCGCGAAAATCTTCCGCATCCTTTTACCAACGCCACCCATTTCATCTAACATCAAGGTGTGTGTTCGGTCATAGGTTGCACCGACAAGGAAGAATAAACTCGCCCCAATTAACCCGTGAGATACCATTTGTAACATTGCCCCACTTAATCCCAAATCGGTGAAGGAGGCAATACCAATAAGGACAAATCCCATGTGGGAAATAGAAGAGTAGGCAATTTTTCGCTTCAAGTTACGCTGGGCAAAGGATGTTAAGGCAGCGTAGATAATATTTACTACTCCTAAAACCACTAATGCCGGGGCAACATAGGCATGGGCATCTGGTAGCATTTGGGCATTCATGCGAATTAAGGCGTAGCCACCCATTTTTAGGAGAATCCCAGCTAGTAACATATGCACCGGCGCTGTAGCTTCACCGTGGGCATCTGGAAGCCAGGTATGAAGGGGAATGATGGGCAACTTGACAGCGTAGGCTATCAGGAAGCCAGCATAGAGTAAAAGTTGTAAATTGAGGGCAAAGTCTTTTGCTCCCAATGCAGTCATGTCGAAGGTAACTGTATCACCATAAAATCCCATTGTCAGGGCAGACAATAAAATAAATAATGACCCACCTGCAGTGTACAAAATAAACTTGGTAGCTGCATATTGCCGTTTTTTACCGCCCCAAATCGACAGCAGGAAGTATATCGGTACGAGTTCCAGTTCCCACACCAGAAAAAATAACAGCATATCCTGGACAGCGAACACGGCAATTTGACCGCCATACATGGCCAAAATTAAGAAGAAAAATAATTTCGGCTTGAGAGTGACAGGCCAAGCTGCTAAAATCGCTAAGGTAGTAATGAATCCAGTTAAGAGAATCAGAGGCATGGACAAGCCATCTGCCCCTACTGACCAGTTCAAACCCAGTTGGGGAACCCAGGGATAAGATTCTACTAGCTGCAAATCGGGATTGGAGAAATCATACCCATTGTAAAAGACATAAACAATCAGTGCAAAGTCTATCAGCCCGACGACGAGGGAATACCAGCGCACTGTTTTACCGTCTTTATCTGGGATGAAGGGAAGCAGTAGTGACGCGGCTATTGGGAACAGAATAATCGTTGTCAGCCACGGAAAATTAGCTATATTCATCACAATCAGTTTACAATTAAAATCATGTTTGGGAAAAAGTCGCTAGTTATTAATTAACAGCTTTTTAGCAATTTTCCCTTCATTGTTAGGTTGATTTAATTAAATTGGCAATACCCCACCTTCCCAGATGTACCAGTAGACCACTTTTTATTTTGCATCTGGCAGGTAAACCGCCCGCTAATTAGCTGAATTTGACCAATTATGCTATCTGTTTTAAATAGGAAATTTGTCACCATCAGGATTTACAAGATCATTTTTTTCATGAGTTAGATATTATACACCATCTGTACTATTAGTTTGATCAATTGCCACAGTATGTCCTCGATGATAAGCTAGGTAATGCTAAAAGGGAGATTGCAGAAGAATATAGGACTTACGCACTGTACAAAATACAGATGATATAGGACTCCTATTTGAGTTTTGAACATACACGTAGGGTAGGCATTGTCCACAATCTGCGGGTTTTGGTGGGCATTGCCCACCCTACAATACTGTATAAAATGCAGATGATATGTATGGAGGAAATTGCCTAGTTTCACGCTTTTGTCATCCCATATTAGTGCGGTGCGTCAGATAGAGGAAGTCTGTTAGATGCTCAATTATCGGGTCTGACGTGGTTGGTGAGCTTGCCGAACCACACCCTACAAGAGATAGAATTGATAATGCTTATTTAATAGATTCTGTCAATGCGTAACTCATAAATACATAAATTTGATTTTAAATATAAATGTAAATATAAATTTCTCTACTCATCCTGTCCATCCTGATTCAGATATGAGTGCTAATTGGTTTCTTTAGATGTTCCAATTCGATGAGAAATTTCTGCTCTGGGGCATTGTTTTTTGGGTGATTTAACAATAGTTATATAAAAGTTCACTGTTTGCTGTTATATTATCACTATGCTGCTAGTAAAAGATGCGGAAGCTATAATTTTTAATTTACTGCAACCGTTAGATCAAAAACAGGATATTGAAGTTGTCGATTTATTGAATGGACATAATCGCATTTTGGCAAATCCTGTAATTAGTAGGCTAGATTTTCCCCATTGGGATAATTCGGCTATGGATGGTTTTGCGGTGCGTTATGGTGATGTGAAGGAAGCTAGGGCTGAAAATCCAATTATTTTAGAAGTTGTAGAAGAAATTCCTGCGGGATATCAACCAAAGATTACGATTCAACCAGGACAAGCAGCACGTATTTTTACGGGTGCGGTAATGCCAGCAGGGGCGGATACTGTAGTTATGCAGGAAAGAACTCGCTGGGAAGAAAATCGGGTTTTTATTCTGGCTGCACCCCAATTCCAAGAGTTTGTTAGACATCAAGGTGATTTTTATCAAGGGGGAAATGAACTTTTACCGTCGGGTACTCGTTTAACTGCAACGGAAATTGCGGTTTTAGGGGCAGTCCAATGTAATAAGTTAAGTGTTTTCCGTCGTCTGCGGGTGGCGATTTTTTCGACTGGTGATGAGTTGGTAACGCCGGAACAATCTTTACAACCGGGACAAATTGTTGATTCTAATCAGTTGGCTTTGGCTGCTTTGGTGCGAGAATTGGGTGGAGAACCTTTAATGTTGGGAATTGTCAAGGATGATCCTAAAGCCTTAGGAGAGATTATACAGTATGCGATCGCTCATGCTGATCTAGTTCTATCTTCCGGTGGGGTTTCGGTGGGTGATTATGACTATATTGATGGAATTTTGGCATCTTTGGGGGCAGAAATCCATTTTCGGGCTGTGCAGATGCGTCCAGGAAAACCCCTAACTTTTGCTACTTTTCCCAATGTACTCTATTTTGGTTTACCAGGAAATCCGGTTTCGGCTTTGGTAAGTTTTTGGCGATTTGTGCAACCGACGATTAAAAGATTATCGGGAATTACTGAGGGATATAAACCGATGTGGATGAAGGTGCGATCGCGCTCCGAATTAAAATCTAATGGTAAGCTGGAAACCTATATCTGCGGCAAATTACATTTAATTGATGGCGTTTACGAATTTCATCAAGCTGGTGGTAATCACAGTTCAGGTAACTTAATTAATTTAACTCAAACCAATGCCTTAGCCATATTACCCGTAGGTACAACTTTAGTTTCTCCCCAACAAGAAGTCTTGATTTTAGCACTGAGGTATTAAATCATTATAGCAGATTGCAGATCAATGAGGTACAGAATTTAAATTGAACCCTATACACAAAGCCAGTTTTTCTCCTGACTCCTGCTGTATTGTCTTCAATTACAATGAAATAGCCTTGATGCTTACAGTAAAATAATTTTAGTTCTATCAATAAATCCTAGAGTAGTTGATTTAATGCGATCGCCATCAAAATTCCTATCAGAAGTTTTTGCCACCCTAAATTTAGCGGTTCCTTTGGGGGGCATTCAGCTTGCAGAGGCGGCTGTTGGTTTTGTAAATACCGTCATGATGGGATTTTTGGGCATTCAATCCCTCGCTGCCGGCGCTTTGGGTGTCATCACCTTCTATACCCTACTTCTTATTTGTATGGGGGTTTTAGAAGGAGCCAGTCCCCTAGCAGCTGAAGCCTTTGGTGCCGGCAACACGGAGCGCATTCGCCAAATCTTCGCGCAAGGACTCTGGCTGATGGTTGCGCTGTCTTTACCAATGATGTTGCTCACTTGGCATCTGGACTCGATTTTGATGCTATCGGGTCAAGAGGAAAACACGGTAGCCCTAGCTAATACTTATTTAAAAGCCATTGTTTGGAGTTTCCCGGCGGCAGTGGGGTTCTTCATCCTTAAGGAGGTTGCCACTGCCGTCAATCGTCCCCAACTTATTAGTGCGATCGCTCTGACTAGTATTCCCCTGAATATTCTCGTTAACTACCTTTTAATCTTTGGTCATCTAGGCTTGCCACCTCTAGGATTAGCGGGGATTGGTTGGGCTGGAACCTTTGTCTACTGGGTGAATTTCCTAGCTGCTGCCGCCGTAATTGGTTTCCATCCTTGGTTTAAAGAATACAAACTATTTGCTTCTCTACATTTCAATAAAGATGTATTTGCCGAACTTTGGCAAAATGGCTGGCCCCTTGGATTGGAATACGCCTCCTCATTGATCTTGTTTACCCTGATTGCCTTGCTGAGTGGCTACATGGGAACAACCTTGCTAGCAGCCAATGAAATTGTCGTGCAAACTCTAGAAGTATCTTTGATCGTGCCGACAGCGATCTCTTACGCTGCCATGACGAGAGTCGGACAAATGATCGGTCAGAATGACCCCAGGAGTGCAAAGAGGGCAGGATTTGCAGCAATTGCCATTAGTGTAGCAGCAATGAGCCTGATTGCCGTTGCTATATGTCTATTTCCAGAGCAGATTGCCACCATCTATTTAGATGCCAGTAATTCAGATAATGTCCTAGCAATCAGGTCTGCAATCCCCTTGTTGAGAATTGCCTCACTTTTTCTCATAGCTTTGGGACTTAACCTAATTGTTTTAGGGACGCTGCTGGGCATCCAAGACACCCGCTTACCTTTATTGATTAACATCCTGTTTCAGTGGTGTGTTGGTATGACTTGCGGCTACCTGCTTTGCTTCCATTTCAATTGGGGTTCTATAGGCTTGTGGTCAGGGTTAACCATAGGAACCACACTAGCCACACTGTTTTTAATCTATCGTTTTTACCTTTTAACTTCTGAGATTATCCAACCTAGCGGGGGTGAAGAAGGGGCAGACAGGAGTAAAATTCTAACTCACGATCAAACTCCTGTATTAAAATCAGGTTCTTAGTCGCTCTTAGCAGAATCAGCGATCGCATCTTGAATTTCTTGCCCAAAGTTTCGACCCACAATTTCTGACAAAAACTTCAGTTCTTCCTGCAACAAAATATAACCTAGTTGCCCACAATCAGAAGGTTTGCCACAAAGCACTTTTGTGAAGAAACCATCATAGCCATACTCTGGAAAATACCAAGGTTCAGTTTCGGGACTGGGTAAAACTATTTCTGGTTGATTCTCCCCTGGAGCAATCAGAATTGGGAAAAGCCAACAGGTGAATGGTTTATAGTGCCAGGGATGTAATCCTTTTGCTTTGGAAAGCTCCTGTAATCCGCAGCGAGAATCATCTAGTAAAAAAACACAGGATGTGTTTTTGAAATGGCTTGGATAGTCGTTCACAATACTGGAAATATGTTTCTCCTTTACTGCTGTTTTTTTAATCGAACAAAGACCTTTCCATTCCAACTTTTCAACCGGAAAGTCTTCATAATCTTCATCATCGATAATTACTTCATTGGGTAAGTCAAGACCAAGAGACTTAAAAAACGCTGCTTCTTCTTCAACGACTCTTTGAATAACTTCAGCAGTTTCTTGATTGACGTGAGTTCCATGATGACAGCACATACCGTGACAGCTAGATAAAGAGCAACGCTGACGATTCTGCTTGAATGAATCAATGTCAAGACTACCTTGACTAAGTTCATCTCGGCAAACTTGTTCTGTCTGTGGGTAAGCCGTAAAGTTTGTTAATTTTTCTGAAAGATTAGCGTTAGACATTTGTTTTAATCTTAAAAAATGGGTGAATGCAAAACAGGAGTAAATCTGCTGTATTTTTTTGGGTTAATTGTAATCAGGAGTTTTTAGGAGACAAACCAATAATTTTTATTTTGATTGTTAGTTATCAGTGTTGCCTCCCCAGCAAAATGAACACAATAATTAGGGTTTGCTGAATAAACCAAAAA
>NZ_JAYGHC010000004.1:73616-128048 GCF_034932285.1 Cronbergia sp. UHCC 0137 | reverse complement strand
CCCTAATTAGGAACGGCAAATTAATATTTGTCGGGGTGATTCTGAAGTGAAAGGTGTTAGATCATAATCACCAAACCAATGTTCGATTGTAAACCCGTTATACTTCAGCAGCATATCTAGCTCTTTTGGGAAATATAACCGATACTTTATTTCTTCTACAATTTCTTGTTTTTGTCCTGTTAATTGGAAAAATAGCTTCCAAATCCATATTTGTTGAGGCAAATGTAATTCATTTTCATAAGTTACTACGACTGTACCTTTTCCGTCAGGATCTTCATATACTGAATATAAGTTTCGAGTTTTAGATAATAAGAATTCCAGGTTATCTTCTTGCAAATAATTTTCTAGTTCAATAATAAATCTGCCGTCTGGCTGTAGATATTTACGAACCAATTTCAAGCAATTCTCAATTGATTGTAAATCTGAAAGATGTCCCAGGGTGTTGAAAGGAATTATTATCAGGGAGAACTGCTGATCAAGGGCAAAGTTTTGGACATCAGCTTGTATCCATTCTACTTGAGAGCATTTTCTTCTAGCTTCTTCTAGCATAGATTCGGAAATATCAATCCCCGTCACCTGCCAACCTTGTTCTGCTAAACTAATGGAAATTCTACCATTACCACAACATAATTCTAAAATTGGCTCACCATAACGATTTGCCATATCCATCCAAAAAGGAATGTCACGAACTAGTATATCGGGTTCAAGGTAATTATTCTCATAAAGTAGATTGTAATGTCTCCCATCATATAAGATAGACTCATTATTATAAATCTTGCTCACACTTTCTAATTTAGAGTCAATTTGTAATTTATCAAAAATTGATACAATTTGATTTTTTTCACTATTCATCTGTGATTAGTCCCTGTTTTAATTGATGAAAATTTTTAGGTTAGAATACTAGGATTTTTTTGAAAATAACTCAAATTCAGAAATTTTTATTTCTAAATTTTCAACAAGCTGCTGAAGAATATTTTGATAGTCACTAAAAAACTGCTCTATGCTTTCCGATGTAAATAAATTTGTACTGTAATATGCTAAAATTTTCATAACTGAATAATCTGCTTTCGGTGAGTAAATATAAATTTCTAGCGGATTCTCCTCTTCATTCCAAAGTTCACCTTGATTTACAAGTGCTATGGGTTCTGACTCAAACATTTCACCTTGCCCAGAAATTGGTGGAATCATACTCACAAATGGGGTTTGCAGCGATTTGAGACCGCTGATATTATTAAACACATTATTTACAGGAATATCTTGATGAGCGATCGCTTCACTAACTGTCTGTTTAACCTGTTGTAGAAGAGTTTGTCCTGTTTTCGAGTCATCAATGTGGGAGTACAAATAAAGACAATTAAAAAAGCAACCCATCATTTTTTCAACTACTGGAGTTCGGCGATTAGCCGTTATCCCCGTGACTATAATTTCTGTTTGTCCACTCAATTTAAACAAGAGTATCTTTAGAGCTGTCAAAATAATGACGAAATTGGTAACTCCTTGGGAACGGCTGAGGGATGTGATGGCAATTCCCAGACTCTCTGGCAGTTCTAGAGAATATAAAGATGCATATTGACTGCTGGTGGTTTGCTGTGGCTGTTTAGTAGGTAGGAGATTGAGTGGTGTGGGAATATTAGCCAGCTTTTTCTGCCAATAAGCAAGCTGCTTTGCCAGTAACCCTGGGTTTAACCACTGTTGCTCCCAGATAGTGAAATCCCCATACTGAATAGGTTGTTCAGGTAAGGGTGTTCGCGTAGCGTCTCGCAGAGAAGGCTTACCAATGGAGAAGGCGCTATAGATAATTTCTAACTCTTGAAGCCAGATTCCCATTGACCAGCCATCTGTAATTATGTGGTGTATTGTGACTAATAGCTGATACTTCTCTTTTGCCAACTGAAGCAAGGTTGTCTTCATCAGAGAGCCAGATGCTAGATTAAATTTGTGGCGGGCTTGTTGAGTAAAAACTCTTTGAACCGCCGCATCTTGCTCTACTGGAAGTAGATGCTGTAAATCTAGTATCTCTAGAGGTACGGTAAGGGATGGAGCAACGACCTGCTGGGGTTGACCTTGTACAATAGTAAAGTTAGTACGTAGAATTTCGTGTCTACGAATAATCTCATTGATGCTTTGCTCCAAGACATTGGCAGAGAGCGGAATAGTGAAATGTAGAATCATAGGGCAGTTGTAACCGCAGCTGTCTGGATTCAACTCTACTGACTCCCATATAGACTTTTGTGCAGAAGACAAGGGTAGATGTTGCTCTCGTGGGACGTGTACCAGAGGTGGAAGGGCATCAATCACCATACTCCTGGATTCAATTAGGCGTGAATTTTCGATGTATTGACTGACTGAAGCTATGGTAGGTGTCGTAAATAGATAATCAAGAGGAGGTTGGATAGAAAAGGCTTGCTCAATACGTGAGACAATAGAGGTGGCAAGCAGTGAGTGTCCCCCCGATTCAAAAAAGTTGTCTTTAATACCTACTTGTTGCAGTCCCAGAACTTCAGACCAAATAGCAGCTAGGATTTTTTCAGTAGGCGTGCTAGGGGCGACAAAATTTTCTGCTTGGTCTGGTCTAGTAGCATCAGGAACTGGAAACGAGGAGCGATCGATTTTGCCATTAGGGGTTAGGGGTAAAGCATCCAACATGACAAAGCGATCAGGTATCATATACACAGGCAGTTTTGCTTGTAAAAAACTGCGGAGAAGCGGTATTAGCTTTTGCTCAGACAGTACGCTGCTTTGTGGGTTTTCAACTAAATAGGCAACTAGGCGCTTGTCACCTGGAATATCTTCTCTAACGATCACAA
Organism: Cronbergia sp. UHCC 0137; assembly: GCF_034932285.1. Classification (NCBI taxonomy): domain Bacteria; kingdom Bacillati; phylum Cyanobacteriota; class Cyanophyceae; order Nostocales; family Nostocaceae; genus Cronbergia; species Cronbergia sp. UHCC 0137. The sequence continues at coordinate 125,241 of NZ_JAYGHC010000004.1, read as the reverse complement.
CAACTTCCTGCACTTCTGGATGTTGAGTTAGTGCAGCCTCAATCTCGCCCAGTTCAATACGGAAGCCGCGAATCTTTACTTGATGGTCGATACGTCCGAGAAACTCAATGTTGCCATCAGGTAGATAGCGGGCTAAATCACCAGTTTTGTAGAGACGAGAACCTGGTTCATTGCTCAAGGGGTTGGGGATAAATTTCTCCAGAGTTAAATCGGGACGGTTAAGGTATCCCCGTGCCAGCCCATCTCCATCGATGTACAGCTCTCCAGGGACACCAATGGGGACAGGTTGCTTTTGAGCATCCAGCAGAAAACAGCGCGTATTGGAGATGGGGCGACCTATGGGAATAGTTGTATCCTCTTCTGCGACATCCTGTACCAAGTACCAGGTGGCGAATGTTGTACTTTCTGTCGGTCCATAAACATGAAGCAATCGCTGAGGTGGCCCATTCTTCAGTACTTCTTTGACCCACCTTGGCTCGACTGCCTCTCCTCCAAATAGAAGATGTTGTACCGAACGAAAAGCTGAGGGAACAACACTCGCCATTTGATTAAATAAGGCGGTTGTCAAAAACAACACGCTGATTTCTTGCTTTTGAATAAACTGTGCAAAGTCATTGGGTGAAAGAACCACATCCTTAGAAACCCCAATGAGCTTCGCCCCGTGAAGTAGCGCTCCCCAAATCTCAAAGGTGACAGCATCGAAGGAAAAGTTTGACGCGAAGGCAACTACATCTTGGCATTGTAAATTGATGTAATTCGTATTAAGTACCAAGCGGTTTACTGCTCGGTGAGGAATCGTCACCCCTTTGGGCTGACCAGTTGAGCCAGAGGTGTAGATGACATATGCTAGGTTATCAGGCGACACGTCGCTCGTGGGGTTTGACTTCACCTGGTGGGCAATTTTTACCCAATCAGAATCCAAGCAGATGGTATGTGCAGAGTATTGGGAAAACTCCTCGGACAGATGCGCCTGGGTAAGCAGCACTGGCACGGAGGAGTCTTCCAGCATATAAGCCAAGCGCTCAGACGGATACCCTCGGTCTAGGGGAACATAAGCACCACCTGCTTTAAGGACACCAAGAACTCCCAATATCATTTCTAGGGAACGTTCAACGCAGATACCCACTAACACTTCTGGCCTAACGCCCAAGCTTTGCAGGTGATGTGCTAGCTGATTGGCTCTGGCATTAAGTTCTTGGTAGGTCAGCTGTTTCCCTTCAAAAACCACAGCGATCGCTTTTGGAGTGCGTTCCACCTGCTCTGCAAATAGCTGATGAATACACTTATCTTGAGGATAATCACGCTGAGTGTCATTCCACTCGATTAATAACTTGTGCTGTTCTGTCTCGGTAAGAAGTTGTCCGCTATCAAGTTGTTGTTTTAGATGAGCCACTAGTATTTTTGAATCATTAAAATGCTCATTCATAAGTAACCCTCTGATAAAGAATTATGCTCCTGTTTTCAATGAAATGCCTACAGAATAAGGCTTTTACTGATTTTTAACTGGTTGTTCCATAGAAATAACCTAAGAACCCACTACCTCAACTAAGGTATCTGGTGCTATTGTCTGGAGATGCCAGTCAGTGATTTCTTCACCAGGTATCAAAACCGGAGTGCCAGGAGGGATTTTTTTGATGCTTTGACAACTCACTAGCCCCTTTGCTTCCTGGAGAAAAACTTCTTTTCTTGTGGATGCAAAAAAAGCCTCTCTCGGTAAACAGCGCATCACCGGAGTTCTCATTAAAATCTGCTCGTCAAATAATTCTCTGGGCGCTTGAGGAGCCAGAGTTGTGTAAATTTCTGCCAAGACCTTTAGCTACATGGACAAAATCATCATCAGTATTTTGAAATGAGAAAATTAGTAGTACTCCTCTGGGATCAAAATATTCAAAATAAACACCACTTTCATAGAGTAATTTAGCTAGATGATCACCGGAAATGCGATCGCTATACAAAAACAGTTTGAATGGATCGGACACCTGGTCATCATAAGTTAAAGTATTTCCCCAATTATTTAGCAGACACCGTAATTGATCACAATTGCCAGCCACCTTGTGAAAAATAGATTTTCTCTCATCTCCAAAAGCCAGATGAATAGCTTCTTCTATACTTAATAATAGGAGATTACTCCTTGATGTAGTTTCAAACAATGCCAGGGCGGTGAGTGCTTCTTCCTCGGTAATTACTGAGGCTTCCGGTAAGTGAATTAATGCTGTTTGCACAAGACTACCAACGAACTTGTGCAGGCTATGAACAACTAAGTCACATTCTAATGTCACTGCTGATGTTTCTGCTTCTAAGAAAGGAAAATGAGTGCCATGTGCTTCGTCGAGCATGAACTCAATATTTTTACCTCGGCAATATTTGGCAATCTTCTCTAAGTTAGTTATTTTTCCATCATAGCTAGGATAGGTTAAAAATAGTGCAGTTACTTCTTCCCCTGCTGTTTCTAATGCTTGAATAACTTCTTCATCTGTGGGCATGAAGGAACGAGATGGAATAAAAAATGGTTCTGTTCCCGAAAGGATAAATCCATGAATTATCGCTAGGTGACTATTTAGACCAATAGCAACTTTTCGATGTTTTCTTGCCAATAAACTACAGGCTATTAAAATTCCTTGTGTAGCTCCTCCAGTAATAAAAAATGTCCGTTTTGTTCTATATAAACTAGAAATATACTTTTCTACATTGTCAAATTCGTCACGGTTAAAAAACGGTAAATCATAGCCATAAATGCGATCATCAAAATGTTCCGATTCTCCTTTATATCCTTGATGAGCAGGAGTGTGAAGCCTCAGTTTTGTTAATGATTCATGAGACGAAATCATCTGAAAAGTAAGTAATTTATCATTCATCTAGGACTCCTATTTGATTATTTAACAGTATAGGTTTTATTCACGATTCAAAATCTTAGTCATAATCAGCATTCTGAATAAAGCTCCAATTTTAAATTTATTGAGTACAGTTTATTAGCTCTTCAATTTGCTAAGTTATAAATCCTCAGTTGCAAACAACTTCTTTAGTGGAACTTAAGATTAGACTGTTTCCTAAACACTACTTCTTTAACTCATGACTTTAACTAAGGTATCTGGTGCTATTGTCTGGAGATGCCAGTCAGTGATTTCTTCGCCAGGTATCAAAATCGGAACGCAAGGGGGAATTTTTTTGATGCTTTGACAACTCACCAATCCTTTTGCTTCCTGGAGATAAACTTCTTTTCTTGTGGATGCAAAAAAAGCCTCTCTTGGTAAACACCGCATCACCGGAGTTCTAATGAAGATATGCTCGTCAAATAATTCTCTGGGCGCTTGAGTAGCCAGAGTTGTGTAAATTTCTGCCAATACTTTAGCTACATGGACAAAATCATCATCAGTATTTTGAAATGAGAAAATTAGTAGTACTCCTCTGGGATCAAAATATTCAAAATAAACACCACTTTCATAGAGTAATTTAGCTAGATGATCACCGGAAATGCGATCGCTATACAAAAACAGTTTGAATGGATCGGACACCTGGTCATCATAAGTTAAAGTATTTCCCCAATTATTTAGCAGACACCGTAATTGATCACAATTGCCAGCCACCTTGTGAAAAATAGATTTTCTCTCATCTCCAAAAGCCAGATGAATAGCTTCTTCTATACTTAATAATAGGAGATTACTCCTTGATGTAGTTTCAAACAATGCCAGGGTGGTGAGTGCTTCTTCCTCGGTAATCACTGAACCTGCCGGTAAGTGAATTAATGCTGTTTGCACAAGACTACCAACAAACTTGTGCAGGCTATGAACAACTAAGTCACATTCTAATGCCAAGGCTGATAAATTTTCTTCCTCTAAGAAAGGAAAATGAGTGCCATGTGCTTCATCAATTATCAACTCAATATTTCTACTACGGCAGTATTGGGAAATCCTGCCTAAGTCCGTCGTGATGCCATCATAGCTAGGATGTGTTAAAAAAAGTGCAGTCACAGATCCATCTGCTGTTTCTAATGCTTGAATAACTTCTTCATCTGTGGGCATGAAGGAACGAGATGGAATAAAAAATGGTTCTGTTCCCGAAAGGATAAATCCATGGATTATCGACAGGTGACTATTTAGACCGATGGCAACTTTGCGGTGTCTTCTTGCCAGTATGCTACAGGCAATTAAAACTCCTTGGGTGGCTCCTCCAGTCAGACAAAATGTATGTTTAGTTTTATACAAACTAGAAATGCGCTTTTCTACATTGTCAAATTTATCACGGTTAAAAAAGGGTAAATCGTAAGCATAGATGCGATCGCCAAAATATTCAGATACTCCTGGAACTCCTTGATGAGCAGGAGTGTGGAGCCGAACTTTTATTTCTGGGGAATGAGATGCAATCATCTGATAAGTGGACAATTGGCCATCCATGTCACTCGCTTTAGGTTCCATAAGCCTGCTGTTTGACCTTTAATTTACTCAATTGAAGAGCATCCCAAAATTGTAAAAATCCTGTTGAGTTAAGCTAGTCTGACTTTGCTATTCTCCGTAGGAATAAATTTACCCAAGTGAGATGCTCTCTCCTCCCTCGGTTTTGAGTTTTGCTGACAAGTGTTAGCAGCGACTGAAAAAATTCGATATTAAAGAAAAATTGGCTCTATTGGGGGCATAGGACGTGTTGTGGCTTCAGGGGCAATTCCATGTCGTAAAGCGAGGAGTAACCCAGAAGCTTCCATGTAACTATTCACGTAGTAAATTTTTCTATGTTCATGGTCAATTCCCAGAATAGAAGGAGTTACTTCATACTGAGTGTAATTATCCCGAACCAGAATAACTGGAATATTCTGCTCAAGAGAGGCAAAGAAGGGAATATTGCCTACTGAACTCTCTGGCATCACCACTGCTGAGACATTTTCTACAGAAATTCCCTGGCATCCTGATGGCAATGGAGTATCAAATTTTGCTAGACGTGGAGAGCGGGTTAATCCTTTCAAAGTCGAACAGAGAAATGAACTAGAGATTAACTCTGCACCATCCCGTGGGTCTCCTAGAGTCCCAAACATGGTATGAGCTTCATCTAGCAGTAATGGTGAATGGGCAGCAGTAAAAGGATAAAAATTCGTCGTCATGTGGGTAAGAATTGCCTCTGCTCCTCCCCAGGGATTTGGTATAGATTCTTTGTTGTAATACTGCTGTCGAACTTCATCCTCAACTAAGAGAGTGGTGGAAAAAGCAACAGCATTGGTATCTGTCTGAGCAACAATATCTAAGGCTTTCATCAACTCATCAATGCCCTCAAATTCTCCAGAGGCATGACCATAGGAGGAATAAGTACATTTGGTGCTTACTTGTCCACCTGTTACTACTACAGGATCAATATTGATTCCGCCAACAGTTCTCAAAGCATTGAGAGCATTAAGGATATTGTTCAAAAATTTCTCTTGGGTTTTCTCAATAATCACACCAATTTTGGTGCGAGTTTCTGGAATTAGAGTGGTATTTCCCAACAAAAGATGGCAAATTAAATTTCCTTCTAGGTAAAGAACATTGTCACTGGCATAATAAAGGTCAGAAGCTGTAACTGAGTTGGGATTAACAACTAAATAATCACAAGTTTTGGCTAAAAGATTGACGCTTGGGGTAGCATCACCGGCAAAACCTCCTATTTCCGCACGTACTCCTGTAGGAATAATGCTGACAACAACAAAAGGTTTAGCCGAAGATATTTGACGAGGACGAATATTTAATAAAGAAGGCCAGATAGGTTTTCTATCTGTTTCTAAAAAACTGGTTTCAAATACTAACTTATTATCTCGAATTGCAGTTAAAATTATTCGGATTGGTGTTCCTGGTAGTCCGATTTCTGCAATTCTATCAGCAATTTCACTCCAAATTAATTGCTGCGGAGGACATTGGATTTCAAAATCTTTAGTAATAACTTGGGACACAATTTAACCTACTTTACTATATTCAACCTCTACTTATACATGAAATTGAGCAGTTATAACTAAATTTCAGCAAAAATTAAGTATTTGTATTGCCGTCAATTCACATAGTTTTATGATTTGGAATACCAACTTGAAAGAATATGTCCGCCTATGCAAATAAATCAAAAAGCTGAGACGATGCCCAAACTAGACATCGCCTTTTAATGTGTTTAGCTAACCACCGCTTCTACTTTCTCCTTCACAGGCACATAAGGTTTTTCTGCACCCTGGGCTAAATAAGCAGCCAACTGACTTTCTATTTCATCGCGCACAATTTGCCGATATTCCATAAAATGCTCAATGTGAGCGCAGGTAGAAACGTACTGTTCAATCACTTTAGGGTTATGCTTGAGAATGCTAAAGAAGTGATGCCAAAATTTCCAGCGTGTTTCTCTTTTAAAACCTTGTCGCCAAACTATAATTAATAATGCTCTGATCACTACCCATTCTGGCGTTTTAGCTGGTGCTGTCCATTTGGGAGAACCCAACATCAAAAAACAACGATAGGTGCGATCTAAATAGGCTACAGGATCGTATAAAGCACAGAAGGCTTCAACATATTCTCTGGCTAGTTCTTCTAAAGGACGGGTGGGGATAAAGTTCATCAATGTGGTTTGGTTGATGTTCCCATCTTTATTTTCCCGCAGTCTGCCTTCTTTTTTCAGGCGATGCCATAATGCAGTGTTGGGTAGTGCTTGTAACATGGCAAAGGTAGTGGAAGGAATAGCAGCAAGTTCGGCAAAACGCACAATACGCTCACCTGCACCGGCCTTTTCTCCATCAAAACCAATAATAAACCCAGCCATTGGCCGTAAACCGGCTTTAATAATAGTTTCTACCGATTCAGTTAAAGAACTGCGAGTATTTTGAAACTTCTTCGTCAGTTGTAAACTATCTTCATCTGGAGTTTCAATGCCCAAAAACACAGCTTTAAAACCACAATCAACCATCAATTCCATCATTTCTTGGTCTTGTGCCAAATCAATGGAGGCTTCTGTGTCAAAATTGAATGGGTATTGATGATTTGCCATCCAGACTTTTAACTCTTTTAGCAACAATTTCACATTCCGTTTGTTGCCGATAAAGTTATCATCCACCATAAACACACCCCTACGCCAACCCAACTCATAGAGATAATCTAACTCTGCTAAAAGTTGTGCTGGTGTTTTAGTTCTGGGTTTGCGTCCATATAAAACAATGATGTCGCAAAATTCGCATTGGAAGGGACAACCCCGCGAAAACTGTACCGACATCATATCGTAGGCATTAAATTCCAATAAATCAAAGCGGGGAATGGGTGTACCTGTGACATCAGGTTTTTCTGTAGCCCGGAAGACTCCCGATTTTTCACCGCGTTGCACTGCTTCCACAAACATGGGTAAAGTCAGTTCCCCTTCATCAAGAATGAGGTAATCTGCCCCTGCTGCTTCCACTTCATGGGGTGTAGAGGTAGGATAGGGACCACCCAAAGCTACTAACTTACCGCGTCTTTTCGCTTCCCGGATTTGATCTAGTAAATCTTGTTTTTGGACGATCATGGCAGAAAAAATCACAATATCTGCCCATGCCCATTCTTCCTCGGTTGCAGGGCGAATGTTACGATCTACAAGTTTAAATTCCCACTCTTGGGGTAAAATCGCTGCCACTGTCACCAAACCCAGAGGTGGTAACAGTACCTTGCGATCGACTAAGGCTAAAATTTTCTCATAAGACCAAAATGTGCTTGGAAATATTGGATAAACTAGCAAAACGCGCATAGTATCACCCCTCACGATTTATTTGTGATCTAACTGTAACCAAAATTAAGGCTATTTGACTTTTTTCTCAATTTGTCTGTTGTATGTGAGAGTGGGGGATTGTCTGAATCAGGATGTCCAGGATTTAAGGATGAACAGGATGAAGACAGTAATTTTTTCACTCATTACGCATCATCACTTATACAAACCTCGACTTGATACTCCCTTCCCACTCCAAAATTACTTATGTTTTTTCTCTGTGTTCTCTGTGCCTCTGTGGTATGCCTGACGGCACGCTACGCGAACGTTATTAAAAGTTTAGGTAATTTAAGAGTAGGATAGGAGTAACTAGCAACTTGGGTTAAGATAATTTTTTATGGATAGTACAAGTTGGGAAAATATTAAATCTAAGTATAAGCTAGGACATTTTGTTCTAGAAAAAGTAGAATTTCATACACCTTTTGGCGTTTTTGTCAATATTAATGAGTCTTTAGTTAAGGGGTTAATCAAAATCCCAGATTTTTTAGATCAAGGGGGGATGAGTCCAGAAATGTATCCAGAAATTGGTACAACCATAGGCGCGGTTGTGGTTGGATATAATGATAGCGATCGCCGCGAGATGTATTTAAGTGCAAATTTAGTGTACTGCATAAAGCCCTTGTACCCCTCAAGATTCCTGGTTTAGCTGATTAGGACTGATTGACTTTCTTCTCAATTTGCCTGTTGTATGTGAGAATAGAGAAACAATTTTGATCGCTTAGTTGATTATGAAAGTAGACTTTGCACCGATTTTTGAACTAGGGTTGTCAGAAAAGCTACAACTTCTGGAAGATTTATGGGATGATATTGCTACGAAATCACCTAATCTTCCTGTATTAGACTGGCAAAAAGAAGAACTTGCTCAAAGAAAAGCTCTCCATTTACAAGATCCTAGTTTAGCTAGTTCTTGGGAATCAGTAAAAGCAAGAATCCGTAGTCGCAGCAATGGTTAAGAGTCTTATTACTTTACCGCAAGCAGAACAAGACATTGCTGATGCTTATGATTGGTATCAGGGACAAGAATTAGGATTGGGTGACGAGTTTTTGCGGTGTGTTGATGCTTGCATCCAATTTATTGCCAAAAATCCTGAAATGTATGAATTTGCTCATGAAACTTACAGACGTGCTTTAGTCCGTAGGTTTCCTTATGCTATTTTCTACGAATACGTTGAGAATATAACAACTATATACGCGGTGTTTCACTGTTCTCAAGATCCTAAAAAATGGCGTAAGCGGTTAAAATAATTACGTCAGTTGTTAGTTAGGTAAACTGTCAGAATCAGGATGTCCAGGATTTAAGGATTTACACGATGAAGACAGTAATTGGATCACTAAGTAGCTTGGCAAAATTAATATAAAATTCCTCTACAAACCTCTCATGAATGAACAAGATCAGACAAAAGATAATTCGATACAAAATCAAGATGAAAACTTGCCAACTTGGGCGGTTTTTGTTCGCCTGATTATAGAAATAGCAGATAAACTGATTTGGTTATTTGTACTGTTTATTATTGCAGCAATAATAGGGACTTTTGTTGTTGTACCATCACTTGGAAACGGGTTAAAACCTCCTGATCCAATCATTACTATACCTCCACCAGTAATAGATTTAACTAAACTTAATTCAGAAATTCGTAAGGATTTAGAAAATGCCCGTCAGGAAGCTAAACAATTTGCATCTAATAAGTTAGATGTGTGGGTAGATGAGCTAATGGTAAAAGTAGATGACAGGTTTCTTCCTTGGTATTTTGGATACTGGAATCAGCAATTTATTGGTATTCAATCCCTCTTCCAAACTGGTTATCACTGGCTTAATGGTAATACTCCCACTGCTGAAGAAAAATTAAATCAAATAGTTCAGTCTCAATTTACTAACCTGGTATTGCAGCCGAAAATTGCTCAACTTGAGATTGAAACTTTAACTGATGAGACTCGCAATGTCTACATCAATAGCCTGAAAACTCAACTTAATAATACTAAACAAAACTTTAATATCCCTGAATCGAGATGGCAACGATACCTTCAGGATATCTCTCTAATAACACGCTCTTCCGAAAGTAACAGAGAGACTTCACTTGCCTTTAAATCAGCAGGAAGTACAGCTATTGCTGGAGGAGTAATTCTGGTAAAAACAAGTGCTAAGACTTTTGGTAAATTTGCAGGAAAATCTGTTGGTAAAATTACTGGGAAGACTGTAGGAAAGATGCTAGGAAAAGCTGGAGGAGTTGCCAGTGAGGCTTTAGGAGAAGCTGTGGCAGTTGCAACTGCACCGATTGTAGGTCCAATATTAGGGATAGGAATTGTTGCTTGGGACTTAATAGATCACTATCAAACTCGTAAAGTCAATGAGCCAATTCTTAGGAGCGAGATCAAAGAATATCTAACAAAAATGGAAGCTAATCTTCTGAATGACAGAAATACGGGTATTATGTCTCCAATTTATGACTTGGAAGTACAAGTTTTCAAATCTCTTTCTCATTCTTAAAACACATAAGTGTTATCGCTTTTCCCATAGAGTCGCATTTCATTAGACCACATTTTTTGTTTAAATGATAGCGATGGCTGCTACGAGGGTAGCGATCGCTATTTTTTGTATAGGATGGTAAAGCGATCTCCCTATTTCCAAAATAACGATATCTCTCCTCTAGCGATTTGTGCCACTAACTTTCAACCCCGTCCGCTATAGTTTGATCCCATAACTGTCTCTCAGAAACCTCCTCTTGCCACAGAGTTTCATTCTGCCTTAAAATAGTGAAAGCTTCATTGGCTCGTGTCAGAAACAAAGACCTGCGATAATTCTCAATAGCTCGATCTAAAATTGATTGAATTGTCTCACCAGAGTCCTCTACCATCGTTAGCAGAGTTTTGTGTGTAGTTTCACTGATGCTAACTTTTAGTTCAGGCATGACTTTTTCTTGTTGCTCACTGACATCATTATAGCAGTTGCGAGGGCGATAGCGTAAGCGCTGACTTGTCAGTTCGCATGAGATAAACTAGAGGAGAGCGATCGCGTAAGCACTGACTTGTCAGGTTGCCATTTATTATGCTTTAGAGGTTTAAATATATGACAAACCGGGAGCAATTAATCCAAGAAATCGAAGAAACTCCTGATGATATTGTACAACTTTTACTAGATTATTTACATCGTGTGAAAGCTACACGCAAAGATCATCCCCTAGCTAAATTTGCAGGAATTTTAAGCAACGCAGAAGCAACAGAGATAAAACAATCAATTGCTGAATGTCGGCAGGTAGATAAAAATGAGTGGTGAAATTGCTTTAGATACTTCTGTTGCAGTTCGTTTTTTAAATGGTGACACTGCAATTATTGAAAGAGTGTTAACATTACCAGAAGTTATTTTACCTTTAGTGGTAGCAGGAGAATTGTTATTTGGGGCTGAAAATTCATCCCGTCCATTACAAAATTTACCGCGTTATCTGGAGTTTATTTCAACTTGTACGGTTGTACCTTTGGGAAGAGAAACAACTTTTATCTATTCTCAAACTCGTTTAATGTTAAAGCGAAAAGGGCGACCAATACCAATGAATGATATTTGGATTGCTGCTCAGTGCTTGGAAAAAGGATGGATATTAGTTACAGATGATACAGATTTTGATTATGTAGATGCGTTGGTATTGGAGCATTGGTAATTTTGTTTTAAATAGTCAGTAATAAACTACAATTCCATCCGCTATAGTTTGCTCCCATAACTGTCTCTCAGAAACCTCCTCTTGCCACAGTGTTTCATTCTGCCTTAAAACAGTGAAAGCTTCATTGGCTCGTGCCAGAAACAAAGACCTGCGATAATTCTCAATAGCTCGATCTAAAACTGATTGAATTGTCTCACCAGAGTCCTCTACCATCGTTAGCAGAGTTTTGTGTGTGGTTTCACTGATACTAACTTTTAGTTCAGACATCACTTTTTCTCGTCACTCACTGACATCATTATAGCAGTTGCGAGGGCGATAGCGTAAGCGCTGACTTGTCAGTTCACATGAGATAAACTAGAGGAGAGCGATCGCGTAAGCACTGACTTGTCAGTTTGCCATTTATTATGCTTTAGAGGTTTAAATATATGACAAACCGGGAGCAATTAATCCAAGAAATCGAAGAAACTCCTGATGATATTAGACATCTCCGGTAAAGATTGTAGAGACGTTCCATGGAACGTCTCTACAGGGGTTGTAGGTCACGCATATTTAGTTTTTGGAGATGTCTATTGTACAACTTTTGCTAGATTATTTACATCGTGTGAAAGCTACACGCAAAGATCATCCCCTAGCTAAATTTGCAGGAATTTTAAGCAACGCAGAAGCAACAGAGATAAAAATGAGTGGTGAAATTGCGGTTCTTTCATCGCTTTTATGGAGAAAAATAAAACTATTCTTATTTAATAACGATAAATTTAAATCATTCAAGCTGAAAGCACCATTTCTATAAAGCTTTACAAACTTTTTGACATACGAAAATAAGCATAGGATCATAATAATAATTATCAAATTCAAGTTACAAAAATCTAACCAACTGCAAAATCAGTAAGTTGGTATATTGCCATAGAACCAGATAGTGGAGAATATTTAATTGATCAGGATAGAATGCAATCTCATAAAAGAATGTTGAAAAGCTAAATATCCTCAAGACATTTCGTTTTTTGTTTGAATGAAACGGGGACAACTGGCACAATATGATAGATGGTTATTTTGGAGATAATGGGCAATTATTTTTTGAGATTGAATTAGTTACTAATGATGGCTTAAATCTTCCTATAGATGCCCTATTTGATACGGGCTTTGCAGGTTTCATGGCTATTGATACACAAGATTTAGATGGATTAGAATGGGTGTATAGTGGGGAGGAAATGTTACGCACTGCGAAAGGTGAATCAAAATTTCAGATTTATTTAGTTCAAGGGATATTAGACGGAAGGAGTTATCAAATTCCTGTGAATGTGGGGAAAGGAATTAATGAAATTTTATTAGGTTCTGAGTGGTTAAAGTTGTTGCGTTTAGTTGTGGATTTTCCAGAGGGTATTTTGACTTTGGGGTAATTTTTTTTATCTCACGCAGAGATGCAGAAATTGAAACTTATCGTTAACGCGAACAACCCAACCTACATAACTGATAGTTTCTGAAATAATCTCTTTTGTTTGTTGTTGGTTATTTGATCCCAGTTGTTGAATTAACTGTTCTAATAACCATTGTTTATCTTCAATGGAGTAAGTTTGTAATATTTGTTCAAGTTCAATAATTTTAGGTGATGGCATAAATATTTTTTTGTAGAAACAGTTTAGTTTAGTTTAGTCTTATTATAGCAAATCCTTGGGTAAAACGGAATTAATAACATGGAGTTTTGAATGATATTTATATCCGTTTTACTCAACTTACCACTACTACAACCGAAGAATAACACAAGTAGTTTATCTTCTACCCTGCAACACAACTAGCAATAAAATATACAACAAAAATCACCAGTATAATTAGAATGAAAGGGGCTGCATTTTTTGGTATTATTTTCATACACCACTCCTGGTTAGTAAAAACAATTAAAAATTTCCCTACTCACAACTAGATAAATTTTGAATAGGGAAAATAGTGTCGAAAGAGTAGAAAGTTTCTCTTGAGTGTCCTTTTAGTCTTGAGAAGCTCTGTCATTAATATCTTCAGCGAGTCTAATGTTAGCTAGAGTAAAATTCATTCCCTCTTTTAATGCTTTTTTACCTTTATGTCCAGCAGCATATTTACCAGCTATTGAACCACCAGCTGCTGCACCAAACAGCCCTAAAGCTTTTCCTAAAGCAATTAAGCCTACTGTTGTTGTTATAGGTTCAATAGCAAGATGTAGTAAATTTGTTGATAACATAGAATATCACTCCTTAAAAAATCTATGGAAGTCCCTTATCTCTGATAGTATCTTTTAATTTTTCAATGATTGTAGGATTTAGTACACAACTTTTAGTAGGATTTAGTAGGATTTAGTAGGAATTTGTAAGATTTGGTATACTTGTAATATGACCAATATATAAGTGTAAACATAATATGCAGAACATTGATGATGTTTTACAATACATGGATAATTTAATCTTTGAGAACACAGGTGAATATCTTACTCCTGTACAAGAAGCAATTCTCAAAGGTGTTTGGGAGGGTAAAAAATATTGGCAAATAGCTATAGATTATAATAACTGCACTGAAGATCATATCAAAAAAGAAGCGGCTAAATTATGGAAAAAGTTAGGTGAAGCATTAGAAGAAGACATTAATAGTTATAATGTTCGTCGTGAAGTAGAAAAAAAATATCGTGTTTCTCAAGGGGATAACTTTGGTTACTGTGTACAAGTTAATGAAGGTAATATTAATATTTGTGATAAATCACTACAAACTAATAACTATGAACAGGAGCATTTTAAACCTCCCCAACCCAAAAATCAAACACCTAGAATTGACTTAACGAAATCCCCAGAATTAAACTATAATTATGGACGTAGTTCAGAAATTGCTACTCTCAAACAATGGATATTAGAAAATAAAACTAGACTAATCACAATTTACGGATTAAGTGGAATTGGTAAAACTGCTTTAACTCTAAAATTAATCTCAGAAATTAAAACGGAATTTGATTATATTATTTATCGCAGTCTTGATCATCTTCCTCAACTGATAACTCTTAAAGATGAACTTAAACAATTTTTTTCTCAATCCCAATCTAACCCATTACCTGAAATCATAGATTATTTTAGCTCATCTCGTTGTTTAGTAATTATTGATGACGTAGAAAATATTTTTCAATTTGGTAACTTAGCAGGTCAATATTTAACAGAATATAAAAATTATAGTAAATTTTTCCATAAAGTTGCTACCTCATCTCATCAAAGTTGTTTAATTTTGATTAGTTCGGATAAACCTCCAGATATAGAAACTTTAGAAATTCAAAACAAACACACAAAAACATTATCTCTTCAAGGTTTGGGAGAAGATGCTAAAGGAATATTGAGAGAAAAAGGATTAAAAGATGAGGATAAGTGGGACGAATCAATAAGACTTTATCAAGGTCATCCTGGTTGGTTAAATATCATTATATTAACTATAAGAGAATTTTTTAATGGTAAAGTTTCCCTGTTTTTAACAGCTAATGATGATCTATTTTTAGGAGATATAGAAGCAATTTTAGAAAATCATTTAGAGCGTTTATCAGAGTTAGAGCATAAGGTTATTAACTGGTTAGCAACACAAAACGAACCTATAGATATTTCTCAAAAACCTGCTGATTTTGAAGTATCAAATGCTAGATTTTTACAAATTATACAATCTTTAACACGACGGTGTTTAGTAGAAAAAGTTATAGGAGAAGAGGTAGTTAAATTTCAGCTTAATCCTTTATTTAAAACATACATAATTAACTCATGTTGTGATTAATTAATTGAGAAAAATCAACCTTGAATATTACAAAATTTGGTAAGTTTGTTTTAATGTCTGTTCTATTGAACCTACACGCTCAAAGACTTCAATCAATTGATGTGATTTGGTTTTGCGGTGTGTTAAAATTGTTTTTAGTGGTGTTAAAAATTTAATATCTGGATCATCAGCTAGAGCAATTTCAGCAGCTTGTAAAAGCTTGGTGGCATTGGTGAAAATTTCCTCATTGTCAAACCCAGATTTTGCCGAAATTTGATGTAATTCAGCATCAGGAACAGTAGACCGACCTGGTAAAGTTTGATCTAATGCCAAACCTTTTAATAATGCCAATAAACCTGCATAGATAGCAAAATCATCACAACTATCACAAGCTTTAAATTCAATCCTTCCCACTTCGGCGGGAATCCTAGCAACTTTTGTTAATGAGGGTACACTTTTAATTAATTGTTCTTTTTGTGCCACAAAAACAAGTGTTGCTGGTCTTCTCCCCGTCCTGATAAATGTTCTGACTGATAAACCTTGCCAAATTTTCCCATCATAAAAGGGAGAACTATAACTAAAAGGGACAATATAAGGACTATAATAAGTGAGTTTTTTGCCAATATCAATTACACGTTCTATCGGTAAATCAGCGACAGAAATATTCAAATCTGGTCCATAACTCACCATGTAAATATTAGCGGTTTGTTCATCGGGATAAGCCTGTAATTGTTTAAGTTCAAATTCATTTAATGGGGGTTGAGGTTCAAAAACTCGATGATCAGGATTAAAACTAACTAAAACCGGCGAAAATCCAAAATTAGCAGCCACCTGACGCAGTAAAATAAAACTTTCTGTTAATTCATTAACTGCACCTTGAATAGTTGAATGTATAGTTGTTCTGATTTCAATACCTTTGGCTACGCAGTCAATTACTTCTTCTGAATCAGCAAATCTTTCAAATCCCTCAATATACCACCGTTTCTTTTTAATACCGGCATCACCTACCCGTAGTTGTGGATAATCT
Organism: Cronbergia sp. UHCC 0137; assembly: GCF_034932285.1. NCBI lineage: Bacteria > Bacillati > Cyanobacteriota > Cyanophyceae > Nostocales > Nostocaceae > Cronbergia > Cronbergia sp. UHCC 0137. The sequence continues at coordinate 109,101 of NZ_JAYGHC010000004.1, read as the reverse complement.
TGGGGGTATATTGGTAATTGCTCAACAATTTGGTTAAAATCGGCAAATTTTGTACAGGAGAAATCTGCAAACTTTCCGTCACGGTTGAGGAAAGCAACTTCGTGTTCAATTCCAAAAAAAAACATATTAAGTGTTGAAAATTTTCAATTTACTACTTATTGAGATAATTTCCTGCAAGAACCTATATCTCATCAAGGAAAGGGAAACCCCTATGAGTTTGATGACTCAAAACTCTGCTTCATGAATCTGATATTATACTGATTTTATTTATTGTCTCACTAAAAAGAATTTTTTGCAACTGTTTTGAGCATATTTCATGTTATACTGAAGGATTGGTGTTTAATTAGGTTGTTTAAATAATACCTTGTCCATTTTTTGTAGGTTGGGTTAACCGACAGTCCAAACCAACGCATTTGTTGGGTTTCCTTGCGTCAACCCAACCTACAGATCAAGACTTTTTTCGATTTGGACAAGGTATTGTTAAGCTAAGATAAATTTAAGTAGGAGTTTTGGGTCTATCGTAATTACAATAGCAAAATTATTTCAACCCTGTTCCCTGCTGTATGAAATTGCTTCTTTAGGTTGCAATGACACAATAGAACCATTAAAGATTTCGGACTTTAACATGGATCAGGTTTAATTAAATACATATCTGAAATCAATTGACAAAATTACAGAAAATAACTAATTATGCAATTTATTGATCAAGCAGAAATTGAAGTTGAAGCTGGTAAAGGTGGGGATGGTATTGTTGCTTTCCGCCGAGAAAAATATGTGCCGGCAGGTGGTCCCTCTGGTGGGAATGGGGGGCGTGGTGGTTCGGTGATTTTTGTGGCGGTGGAAAATCTCCAAACTTTGCTGGATTTTCGATATAATCACCTGTTTAAAGGGGAAAATGGGGGTCGGGGTGGTCCGAATAATTGCACGGGCGCTTCAGGAAAGGATTTAATTATTGAGATTCCCTGTGGTACTGCTATTTATGATGCAGAAACGGATGCTTTGTTAGGCGATTTAATTGAACCTGGACAACGGTTTCGGGTGGTTGAAGGTGGTAAGGGGGGTTTGGGAAATCAGCATTTTTTGAGTAACCGTAATCGCGCCCCGGAATATTCTCTCCCTGGATTACCGGGTGAAAGAAAGTTCCTGCGTTTGGAGTTAAAGTTGTTGGCGCAGGTGGGAATTATTGGTTTACCTAATGCTGGTAAATCGACTTTGATTTCTTCTTTGTCGGCTGCGCGTCCTAAAATTGCTGATTATCCTTTTACTACGTTGATACCTAATTTGGGTGTGGTAAGAAAGCCTACGGGTGATGGTACGGTGTTTGCTGATATTCCTGGGTTGATTGAGGGGGCTTCTCACGGTGCTGGGTTGGGTTATGATTTTTTACGTCACATTGAACGGACGAGGGTTTTGTTACACCTAATTGATGCGACGAGTGAGGATATTATTGCTGATTATAATACGATTCAGCAGGAGTTGGAAATTTATGGACGGGGTTTAGGAGAGCGATCGCAAGTTTTGGCATTAAATAAAATAGATGCTGTAGATCGGGAAACTGTGGATTTGGAGGCGTTAGCTAGGGAGTTAAATCATCTTTCTCATGCGCCGGTGTTCATAATTTCGGCGGTGACTCGCACTGGTTTAGATCCGATGTTGCAGGAAATTTGGCGGATTCTTGATGTGATGAATGCGGCTGAGGAGGAGGTTGGTGTGTTGCAGTATTGAGATTATTCAGTTTCCAGCATTATTATCGGAATTAACGAACCGCAGAGGCGCAGAGAACGCAGAGGAAGGAGGTTTGAGTGGTCACTGAGCTTGTCGAAGTGAGATTTTTTGCGTTAGGTGGTTGAGTGTTTTTTATTTGGAAGTCTCTTAAACCTTAATCGTTTGTTTTACTGGTATCTGACGTTCTGGCATTGGTTGAAGTGGTGCATTAATTGGTGCATATTTACAATAACAAATCACAATCATATCAAATCCCATACCAGGAATATCAGGAGTATAGGTTTCAATACTGGTTACTTCCCAATCACTCAAACGATGATGGGTTTTGGCTTCTGGATATTTGGGGTCAACAAACTGCTCGACTTTGATAAACTCTGGGGGACGATAACCAATTTGGGGTAATGGTGTATCTGAGCAATCATAGTGTTCACTTAAAGTTTTAGTTAAGGAACCTGTGTGAGCATATTTTCTATCTTGCCAACCTGGTTGACGTTTATCAGCACGAAAAACAATCCACTTACGCATCGTTTTTATCCTCTGTATCATAATAGGACTGGGGAAATTCGGTATCACCGTCAAAAATACAGTCTACTGGCAAAATATCGTTACCTGTTTCTTCCACGTCAACAAGTTTCCAACCGTATTTTTCTGCCATTTCGTCGCAACATTCTTCATCTGCTGCTGCATGACGTGATTTATTTTGCTCCTGGGGTTCTGCCATAATTATTCAACTTATAGATTCTGTCAATGCGTAACTCCTAAATTTTATAATTTTACCTGCTGATGTGGGTTAAACCTGTATAATTTAGTTTTCGCTCTCAATAGTTTTAGTTTAACGATATTATTCTTTGGCTAGGACTCCGTTAAGGAAAATTTCGGCTAGTCCTTCGGCCATTTGCTGCATTTCTTGGGGTGAAGCGTTGGGTTCTAGGAGGGTGTTGTCAGAAAAACCAGCGATCGCAAACATTCCTAAAAATACTTTAGCTACTAATTTAGCATCCATTTGTCGGTAAACACCTCTATCCATCGCTGTTTGGAAGAAGGCTTCGGCTACATCGGTCATTTTATCAATTACTTCTGTTTGAATGCGATCGCGCAAATCTGGGTGAAACTGCACTTCCATGAAACAAACCCGCATAATCTGGGCATTTTTCTGTAAATTCCACATTCTCCGGCGCATTACTTGAGCTACGGCTTTATAGCTGGCCATTTCGCTTAATTCTGTCAGCAAATCCGTGAGAATATCTACCCACCCGCTAGTGGCAACTTCTACCAAAATCGCCTTTTTATTGTCAAAATGACGGAATAATGTCCCCTCCGCTACCCCTGCGGCCTGCGCTAAATCACGGGTGGTAGTTCCATCAAATCCCTGATCTGCAAATAACCTTTGTGCCGCTTGAAGAATACGGGTGCGTGTCTGGGCTTCTGATGGTGGGGGGGAATTAAAAACTCGCATGGTAGTTATTGTGATATCACCGGAACACTGTTTGTAGCATTATTGTCTAACATTAAGGACAAAAAGCTTAATATCAACATTAACGCTTTGTTTGTCAATTGGTCTATTTCCGAAGTAAAGTCATTGAAACTTAACTTTTGCTTATGAATCATTCAATTTTACGTCTGTGGCGACGGCTATTTTTAACTGTTTTGGTACTAATAATCTCTTTTGGGGGATTGTTTCCAGATGTTGCTACAGCCCTACAACCAGGACAAAATTCCATTCAACCCTATCTAGATCGGGTGATCCAGGAGTTGACGGAGTTTAGTCTAGATAATGGAATGAAGTTTATTGTTTTGGAACGACATCAAGCGCCTGTAGTTTCCTTTGTTACCTATGCTGATGTGGGTGGGATAGATGAACCAGAAGGAAAAACTGGTGTGGCTCACTTTTTGGAGCATTTAGCCTTTAAAGGGACTAAGCGTATTGGTACTACAGACTACAAAGCTGAAAAACCACTCTTAGAGCGTTTAGAACAGCTAGAAATGGCGATTAAAACCGCTAAGGGTGAGGAACTGACGCAGTTGCAAACCGAATTTAAGTCGGTGGAATCCCAAGCATTGAAGCTAGTTAAGCAAAATGAAATGGGACAAATTGTTGAGCAATCGGGGGGTGTGGGTTTAAATGCGACAACTTCTACTGAAGCTACCCGTTATTTTTACAGTTTTCCTAGCAATAAGTTAGAACTGTGGATGTCTTTAGAATCCGAGCGCTTTCTAGAACCGGTGTTTCGGGAGTTTTATAAGGAAAGAGATGTAATTTTGGAGGAAAGACGGTTGCGGGTAGAAAATTCTCCCGTCGGACAAATGTTGGAAGCCTTTATTGATACAGCATTTAAGGTTCATCCCTACAGAAGACCGGTGATTGGTTATGATCAAGATATTCGCAATTTGACCCCCCGTGATGTTAGACAATTCTTTGATAATTATTATGTACCTAACAATTTAGCGATCGCTATTGTTGGTGATGTCAACCCCACAGAAGTTAAAAAACTAGCGCGAACTTACTTTGGACGGTTTCCTGCTAAACCTAAAGCCCAGCAAGAACTCCCCCTAGAACCCAAACAAACCCAACCCAGAGAAGTCACTCTCCAATTATCTTCTCAGCCTTGGTATTTTGAAGGTTATCACCGTCCAGCTATCACCCATCCAGACAATGCAGTTTATGAACTCATGGGTAGTATTTTGAGCGACGGAAGAACCTCACGACTGTATAAATCTTTGGTGGAAACCCAGCGTTTGGCGTTAAATGCTCAAGGTTTTAGTGGTTTTCCAGGAGATAAATATCCCAACTTAATGTTATTTTATGCTCTCACTGCTCCCGGTCACACAGTCGATCAGGTAGGAGAGGGATTAAGACAACAAATTGAAAAGCTGAAAACTGAACCTGTGACTGCAACAGAATTACAACGAGTCAAAACCCAAGCTAGGGCTGCTTTATTGCGTACCCTCGATTCAAATATGGGTATGGCACAACAGTTATTAGAGTATGAAGTAAAAACTGGTTCTTGGCGGAATTTGTTTAAACAATTAGAACAAATTGCCGCAGTTACTCCTGCCGATATTCAGCGAGTAGCAGTAGCCACTTTTGTACCAGAAAATCGGACGATTGGCAAGTTGTTGTCAAAATAAGGAATTACAAATATGGTCAGTTTTGCAGTGAGAAGTAAATGGTTTAAACGTCGGCAATTGATTTTAACTTTGTTGCTGTCTTTATCATTTTTATTGGTGACATTTAATTTTTCTTCGGCAGCGACACAAGCCAAACATTACACAGATTTGCAGTTTACACCATTGACGGAAATTAAAATTCCCAAATATGAACGTTACACACTAAAAAATGGTTTGGTAGTCTATTTAATGGAAGATCATGAACTACCATTGGTGAGTGGAACGGCACTTTTGAGAACTGGGACTCGTTGGGAACAAGCTAATCAGGTGGGGTTAGCTAGTTTGGTGGGTACGGTAATGCGGACTGGGGGAACTCAGAAATCTTCTGCTGATAAGTTAAATGAAATTTTGGAACAACGGGCAGCAGCAGTAGAAACTGGCATTGGTGAAGGTGCTGGTACTGCTAGTTTTGACGCATTGAGTGAAGATTTAGAAACGGTGTTGGGATTGTTTGCTGAGGTAATACGAGAACCGGCATTTCCCCAAGAAAAATTAGATTTAGCTAAAACGCAAATTAAGGGTGGGATTGCTAGAAGAAATGATGATCCTAAGAATATTGTTAGTAGGGAGTTTAAGAAATTAATTTATGGGGAAGATAGTCCTTATGCGCGAACAGTGGAGTATGCAACGTTAGATCAGATTTCGCGCGAGGATTTGGTCAAGTTTTACCAGGAATATTTTCATCCCAATAATATGATATTAGGGATTGTAGGGGATTTTGAAGCCAAAAAAGTGCGATCGCTCATTGAGGCTAAATTTAGCGACTGGAAACCGAATTTGAAATTAACTTTACCCCAGTTACCACAAGTATCACCAGCTAATTTAGGTGGTGTGTTTTTTGTAAATCAGCCCCAATTAACCCAGAGTAACGTCCTCATTGGCCATTTAGGCGGAAAATTTGATAATCCTGATTACGCAGCCTTGGATGTAATGAATGGGGTATTGAATGGATTTGGTGGTAGATTATTTAACGAAGTGCGATCGCGCCAAGGTTTAGCTTACTCTGTCTATGGTGTCTGGAGTCCCCGTTTTGACTATCCAGGTATGTTCATGGCTGGGGGACAAACCCGTTCTGATGCTACAGTCCAGTTTGTCAAAGCCTTAAAAACAGAAATCAAACGTCTGCAAACCCAACAAGTGACAACCAAAGAATTAAATTACGCCAAAGATTCCACACTCAATTCCTTTGTCTTTAACTTTCAAGACCCGTCCCAAACCTTATCACGGTTAATGCGTTACGAATATTATGGTTATCCAGCCGATTTCCTGTTTCGCTATCAAAAAGCCCTTACCAACACCACCACAGCAGACATCCAAAGGGTAGCGAAAAAATATCTGCAACCAAAAAACCTAATTACCCTGGTAGTCGGAAATCAAACCGCAATTAAACCCCCATTAACCCAGCTTTCCGCTCAAGTCACCCCAATAGATGTGACAATTCCTGCATCTCAAACCCAAGCACAAAATTAAATAGGGTTTGCGGAAAAAGTCCTTTCGTTAGGGCTAGGAGTCAGGAGTCAGGAGTCAGTAGTCAGGAGGAGAGTTAAAAACATTTTTTCATCCCTGGCTATCCACAAAAGTGCAAGGTTTTTCAGACACAAGACGCTATAACCTTGCACCCACCGCCTTTTGGGTTTATATGCCTAACGGTACGCTACGCTATCAGCAAGCCCTAAATAAGCTGTTGGATATTCAACCCTCTCTTCTTCTGGCTACTGTGTACACACAAGTCCTGTTAACATTAAATCGGCGGTTAGAAACCGCACGCCAGTTGCTTTAAGTCGGCAGAGCCGCCCAACGCACTGGCTCAACTACACAGGCATGGTGCGTAGCGGCTTTCCGTAGGGAAGGCCACCTCCGTGGGTTGAAAATCAGTGGTTTTTCTTCAGTCCACGCAGGTGGACTTTGTTTGTGTAGCCGTGATTTATAATCGCCAGGGCTTGTTTCTTCTGGGAGAGAGGTTATTTTTATAATCCGGTCTGACACACCACAGCACAAAGGAAAAACCGCCTGAGTAGGGTGCGTCAGATGGAAAATTACTGATTAACTTGAGATGTAACTTGAGGTAGTCCCATACTGTAGTTTGTGACACGGCTGGAGAGATTGTAGCTAATTTCGCCTTTTTGCAAGAGCGATCGCAAATAATGCTCTAAATCTGACCCAATCCGGCGCAAATTATAATCTGTTAGATCCTCGCCACTAGAAGCTTCTACCAATTCGTCGAATTTACGATAAATCTTTTGCAGAGCATCTTCATTCCAGTTAAATTCGTTGTCTGGGTCAATGTCTAACGTTAAAACCTGGTTGCTAGGAACTAATTCATCACGGTCTATTTCACCCGCAAAGATCCGAACATGGCGGGTTGTGGACTTGAGGAGCGTCGGGTTATCCATAAATTAAGGTGTAAGTTGTGGGTGAGTTACACTGCAACTATTGTGACATACTCCACACACTTTTCTTGACAGGGCGACCTTGAGGCGAGAAATTTCTCCCCGAAAGTTCCCTGGTAAGTGTGGGCTGCTTAGAAACTCTTCTTTGAAGAATAAGCACTAGGAGCTTTTTTGTAAAATTATTCCATGAAAGTTAAACAGGCTGCTTTTCAGCATTTAATTAGATTACACCTATTAGTCCCATTATATCAGATTTGATTACTTCGTGAATATATCAGGAGTTTAACGATTCTTCCCCCTTGTATTTGCCAATCAAATAGATACCAGATGGAGAATACAGCAGAATAGACGAGAAAATACTTTTGCCTGTTTGGAAAAAATAATTACTAATTGGCTCACTGAAGCGAAAAAACAATTGCTCAATCAATATTGTGAGCAAGAGAGAAAAACTTAAACAGATGTTTTGCAGCAGTCAACTAATCCATTGGCACAGCACCTAAAACCACTTACCTGTGTTCACATTCCTACCTTCCTTGATATTATGTCAAATCTGAAAATTTTTCTACCTTGTTCAGTATATCTAGTGGCTGACAAACCAGACATACTCTTGTGTCAGCTTATCGGCTAAAATGATTTGGTTCTGTTTATATGTAATAATCCGGTGCAAAAGTTTGGCTTTTTATGTCATGGCTGATTAAGTACACCTTAATTTCTTCATTAACAATGCTGACATTTAGTGATATTACTTGATTTTGGCACACCCATATCTGGCTTTGCTCAAAATTAAAATATGTGCATTTGCACTTACGTGTAAACACCAAATGAATAGTAAAAACTTAAACGGTTATTGACGTTTAGATAAAGTTAATGTAAAAACTTTTAATAAAGTCGAACAAGTTCTTACAAAAACTTTATTGTATGGAATCTCAAAAACTGAATAATAGTTTATGACTTAAATCAGCCCTACTTAGCTCTTTGATGTCAGAAACTAACCATCCAATATCCAATTAGTAGAAATACAGGGGGCAAAATGGCATAAAAATGTGACGGATGAGGAAAAATTCTGACTACAAACCCGTTGGATTCAAAAGCAAATATAAAGAATTTTTTCTAGATACCTACCTCCTCTCCCTCATGACCACCAAGTAAAGGAATCCTCAAAACTATGAACTCCAAAGCATTGCCGCGCCAAATAAATAATCTCGAAGTGGGTGTTTATGAGTGCGAAATTCATCTTAAATTCCGTTTAATTGAGGAAAAGAGTCTATTGAGCGATCGCGAGCAACTTTTACAGGTATTGCTAGATGCTTTAACTGAGGGATCTGATGACTTTTTAGAGACATTACAAGCTTCCGTCAAAGCCCAAGAGGTTTCTGAGTTTAAAGCTTCACCTCAAATGCGTCGTCAATTGATGCGTTTACGTAATGTAGTTGACAACAGCAGTGATTAGTTAGGTAAAGTAACCGCCAAGGTGGTTAGGACATCAATTGTTAGCGTAGTTTGACCTAAGCCATTGATGAAACTCGTTTCACAACAGGGTTTTAATTCTGACTCCTGACTCCTGACTCCTGACTCCTTCTATAATTTGTCTCTGGGAATGAATCAGATATCGTTGGGTTTTGCTCTGCTCAACCCAACCTACACAACTCTTAAAAGTGGTTTATTTAGCCAGACCATGTTCTAGGGCAAAACGAACTAACTCTGTACGGCTATTAGTCCCAGTTTTACCAAACAAACGACTAACGTATTTTTCGACGTTGCGGACGCTGGTTTCTAGACGACGGGCAATTTCTTTATTCATCAATCCTTCGGCTACAAGGTTTAAAACACTTTGCTCTCTGGGGGTTAAATCAATTTTAAAAGGGGCTGGGGATTGGGTAATCGCGTTTCTATGAGTTAATATTTCCCTAATTTGGCGAATTTGATTGGCCAAATCGGCAATATTAATAGTTTCGCTCTCTTCACCGGTGACTGTAACTTGAAGATTACGACGGGCTAATAAATTTTCCACGATCGCGACCAATTCATCAGGATCAAAAGGTTTGGGTAAATAAGCATCAACACCAGCTTGGTAGCCTTGAATGCGATCGCCTGTCATTCCCTTGGCTGTTAAAAACACAACCGGCAATGCTTGGAATCGGGGATCATCTCGCAGTTGTTTCAGAAATTGATAGCCATCCACCTGGGGCATCATCACATCAGAAATCACTAAATCTGGTGTATTTTGCTGCATCAAATCCCATCCTTCACGGGCATTACTGGCAGCTTGAACACTAAAACCGCTTTCCTGCAAATACTCCTGGACGGCTTCCCGCAATCCCGGTTCATCATCTACCAGTAACAATTGTGCTGACATTGACAGTTTCCTAAAGTGTTCTTTTTTCCAATTTAGCGAAATTTGGTCAGAATTGCTTAACGGAAATTATGCAGGGAGTTATTAATTTTTGGATATTTTGTAGTCTGTAGGGTGAGTCAAACAAAATAATTTAGGCTAAAATCACTAATTTTTAGATTCTGACCCACCTAACTTAATCTAAAAAAGCAACTTACCCAAGATCATCGGGATCTATTCCTAACTCCCGCAATCTTTGAGCTAATTGTTGGGTGCGTTCAGCCTCTTGTTGCGCTCTTTGCTCGGCAAATTTAGCCCTCTGTTCAGCGAATTTGGTTTGTTGCTGGGCAGCACTAATCTGTTCTTGTGGAGTCGGATAACGCTTACCTGTTTCGTCGTACCAATACAGCCATTCCCTTGTCACACCGCAATAATTCCCCCGTTCACAACCGATTCCTAAACCAATTTCTGGTAGCCAAACAGGATTGTCTGACTGTAACTCATACTTACCATTAACTAACTTATGTACTTCTAAATGGGGTTTGCGACGACGACGAGAAGAATAAATTACATAATACAGCACACCTAAAGCTGCATATTGTTCTAATTTTGTGCTGTATTCTTTGCGATAATTTGCAGAAACCACCTCTAAGACCAAAATAGGGAGAACATTTTCATCCCATAAAACATAACTAGGCCTTAATTCTTCATCATAAAATCTTTCTACCCCTAAACTCAAAAAGCCATCAGGGACAATTGCTGGTTGATCTGGATGATAATAAATTGCCATATCTATAGCAAATAACCAGTCCATTCTATCTGCCCATAGTAAGAGCAATATAGCTTTGAGTAACCCTGGTATTAATTCTTGTAGTTCATTATCCACAGGCGTTTCGTCAGAATCAGGTAGTTCTTCTGCTGAGGGTAAATACCTTGGCAGGTTTAATTTTAACATAATGATTTATCCCAAGCGCTTGTATTGATTATAGATTTAACTAACTAGACAAACACGAATAAATTTATCTATAGGTTTTGTATACAGTACCGATGACTAAAAGCTAAAAACCCCTATTGTTATTCCTTTTGATTTTTAACTTTTGCCTAACGGTACTATTGGAGTTGTCCGTTGCATGAGAACATACAGTTATCATACATAGGTCATAGACTAAAGTGGCATTAATGCCCTTTGGCACTTAGGACAGACAGCATGAATGGTTAATTGACAGTCCAGCAGGTGAAAACCTTCTTTTTGTGATGTTTTTGAGCCAATTTTCAAAATTGAGTCGTTTTTAAACTCAATAGTTGTATTGCATTTAACACAAATTAGATGATGGTGGTGATGGGGATAGGGCTGATTGATTTCATAATGTTTATGCCCTTCACCTAATTCTAGCTCTCGCAGAATCCCCATTCGTGCCATCAACTTCAAAGTCCGATAAATAGTTGATAAACTAATCCCTTCACCGTCAGTTTCTAAACGCTGATAAAGATCCTCGGCGCTCAAGTGTTCGCCTTGGGGAAGTTCTTGAAAAATGTGTAGAATTATTTCGCGCTGGGGAGTTAAACGCCAACCGCGATCGTTTAGTTCTGCCTTGAGTGAACCAGTTGTGTAGACAGTCATACTAAATTTTCTCAACAAAGCCTGTTAATTGAGAATATAGCAAATTTTAGACCAGATTTGCAACAATCATGACTTATTGAGAATCTTTGCTAAATGTACAAGGGAGGGGGGCAGGATTGAAAATATTTTGGTGTCTGAGTTTGATAATCACTTTATATTCTCACCTACCTGACTACGGCTATATCACCCTAATTTTTGCCTAACTTAGAGATTCTAAATAATCACGGATGATGTTACGACGTTTGGGTTGACGTAGTTTTTGCAAAGCTTTAGATTCAATTTGTCGTACACGTTCCCGTGATAGATCAAGGGCGCGACCAATTTCTGCTAAAGAGTAAGCATGACCATCTGCTAACCCAAACCGCATCAAAATAACATCACGCTCACGGCTAGTTAGGTCATCTAATAGAGTGTGTAAATCTTTTTGTAAAGATTCCCGCATCAAGGTTTCTTCCGGGGTGACATTATCTGTTTCTAGTAATTCACCTAACTCAGTATCTTTATCCTTTCCGACCTTGGTTTCTAGGGAAACAGAACGGGGGACTCGTAACAACACTTCCCGGACTTGGGCTGCTGTCATGTCTAACTCAAGTGCTAGGTCTTCGAGGGTGGGGGTACGGCCTTTTTCTTGGGCAATTTTGCGTTGCGCTTTTTTAATTTTGTTCAGTTTTTCGGTAATGTGAACTGGTAGGCGGATGGTGCGACTAGAAGTAGCGATCGCTCTGGTAATTCCTTGACGTATCCACCAATAAGCATAGGTACTAAACCGATAACCTTTGGTTGGGTCAAATTTCTCTACAGCCCGTTCTAAACCAAGTGTACCTTCTTGGACTAAATCCAACAGTTCTAAGCCCCGGTTTTGATACTTCTTAGCCACAGAAACAACTAATCGCAGATTGGCCTTAATCATGTGGGACTTAGCCTGGAGTCCTTGGGTTTGAACCTGTTCTAGTTCTTCTACGGTTAACTTGGCAATTTCTGCCCAGCGCCGTTTACCTTCTGATAAAATTGGCTTGAGATCCGATAGGTTCACACCGGCTGTACTAGCCCATCTTTCTAACGAAGGGCGGTGTCCCAATTCTGATGTCAACCGCTCCTGAAATTCAATTAACCGCAGATAGGGCGAAATTACTTCATCACCTTCCTTGGCTGCATTCGCTAATACAACCCGCATCTTTAAATATCGCTGTACTTTCTGAGCTTCAGCAACTTCTTCATCTCGTCCTAACAACCGGACTCTACCAATTTCTTGGAGGTATAAACGTACTAAATCTGTACTACGACGGTTGGTTGAGTCGCCTAAGTTTTGAGCCTCAACAGCAGCTATTTCTAAATCTTGAACGTCGTCTAGTGACAAATCGCCTTCATCAATCGTAAGATCAGAGTCTAATGGGTTAGACTTGTGGGAATCGTAGGGGGCATCAGCATAAAAAGAGGTTGGTGGCATGAGGTCTTAATCGCTCCAGATAACAATAAATTGCGGTCAGTTAAAATTACATCAGCTAATCAACTGTTGCTATTATTCCCCTGAACCAAGATGAATTAACAAGGGTGATAGTTCCAGTAGATTTCTTTGCAAAAGAAAGATTATACTTGTTTTCTGAGTGCTTGCATAGCTAACGCGATCGGCAGTTTGAATTTTTCCCTTAAACCAAGAGCTACTCGAATCTACAGCACAGAGGGAATTTCATCGTCAATCTTCCTAAATCTTGAATTATTCTAAAGCTTTAATTGTTACTCAGTATGGTGATATTCTTAGTATTTATGGTGTTTGTAAACTACATGGCTATATTTACACGACCCTTGAGGAAATTTCCTGACGATTTGACATTTTTTTCTCAGGATGATTTCAGGAGGCAGGAGGCAGGAGGCAGGAGGCAGGGGGCAGGGGGCAGGGGGCAGGGGAAGCAGAAGGAAACCCACCTTTAAAAGAGTGGAATTGTGATAATGGCGTTTTATACGTCGTTCCCAGCAATCTCGATATAATTATTCATTCAAACTGGGTTTTAAACCCAGAACTAAAGTTTTAATTAATACTCTTAACCTTTTGGCTTTCTTTGTAAAAATTAGATTCAGGAGTCACGAGGAGAAAAAAGGGGCAAAATCCTGAAATTAATTGCAAAATTTATATTTTTCATCCTTTAATCGTGATCAAGTTCCATGTCACAAGACAATCAGCCGGAATCCAGAAATAAACAAACAACTCATCCTTACAAAAAAACCTACCAGAGAAAGCGATCGCTGTGGAAGGTACCGTTAATTCAATTTTTGAGGGGAGCGATCGCTGTTTTACAATCAGTAGTTGTTAATCTGGAAACAGAACAGCCTTCTAGGACTGAGGAAAATCCCAGACGCTGGGGTGGATTTTTGAGAAATGTCCGCTTGTTTTTACCCTCTAATCTGTCTAACAACTTGTCAGATACAGTTTTAACAGTAATTTTGACGGTAATGACTGTGGGGATAGTTTGGACTGCTTCAACGTTGTTTAGTGGTAAATCTGTAGAAGTAGCAACAGTTCCTAGAGTTGAGGAAGTTCCAGCACCGACACCAACAATAAGTACACCACCTCAACCCACACCTGAACCAACACCTGAACCAACACCGGAAGCAACATCTGAACCCACACCGGAAGCAACATCTGAACCCACACCTGAACCCACACCTGAATCCACACCTGAACCCACACCTGAACCCACACCGGAAGCCGTTGTAGAGTTAAAACCAGAACAGGCTTTGATTGTGGCGATTGAAAAACAAATTGGGGAAATTAGCAATAATTTACAACAGAGCGATCGCTATCCTGAAAATCTGATAAAATCCATTCAAACTAATTTCCGTACCAGCGATTTAACTATTAAAATTAGTGATGATTGGTATAACATAACCCCATCCCAACAGAATTTACTCGCATCGGAGATATTACAACGTTCTCAAGAACTAAATTTTACCCATTTAGAACTAATTGATGCTCAAAATCGTCTCATTGCGCGTAATTCAGTGATTGGTAATCAGATGATTATCTTTAAACGTCAAGAGTCGATTAATACTCAGCTAAAAAATTAGTAGAATTTCAAGGTATGATTTTAATCACTATTTTCCCCCATACCGTGAGGTTTTATGAGTCCGTTTAGAGTTGGAGTAGCTGGACCAGTAGGTTCTGGAAAGACTGCATTAGTCGATGCTTTATGTAAAGCATTACGTGAAAAGTATCAATTAGCAGTAGTAACCAACGATATTTATACTCAGGAAGATGCTCAGTTTTTGGTACGTTCTCAGGCTTTAGAGAGCGATCGCATTTTGGGTGTAGAAACCGGAGGCTGTCCCCACACAGCTATCCGCGAAGATGCTTCCATGAACTTAGCAGCAATTGAACAACTAGAAGAAAAATTTACAGATTTAAATTTAGTTTTTTTAGAAAGTGGTGGTGACAACTTAGCCGCTACCTTTAGTCCCGAATTAGTCGATTTAACAATATATGTAATTGATGTTGCTGCTGGTGACAAAATTCCCCGCAAAGGAGGACCAGGTATCACCAAATCTGATTTATTGGTAATTAATAAAACTGACCTTGCGCCCTACGTCGGTGCTGACTTGGGTGTAATGGAACGAGACGCTAAAAAAATGCGTAGTGATAAACCATTTATTTTCACCAATCTTAAAACTAAAACCGGATTATCTGAAATCATTGATTTTGTAATTATACATCTAGGAGGTAACAGGGAGAAATAATTCATTTCTTCTCACCTGTCATCTACTTAACTCATGACACATCACATTCTCAAAGCTAATAAAAATACCGTACATCTGGGTGGTTTTTCCCCTAACTTAAAACCTGCACTCACAGTTAACTCTGGAGACACAATTGATGTAGAAACTTACACTGGTTATTACATTCACGACAAAGCCCCAGAGGAATTTCTCACACCAGAATTTCTAGATATTTGTCTAAACTTACCACCAGAACGCAAAATCGCTAATGGACCCCATTTACTCACCGGACCCATTTACGTCCAAAATGCAGAACCGGGGGATGTTTTAGAAATAAAATTAGAAGCCATTTCACCTCGTTTACCAATTGGTTTCAACGCCATTCGTAGCGGTTGGGGAGCATTACCCCAACAATTTACTCAACCCGCTTTGAGATTTATTCCCCTAGATTTAAAAAATAACTATGCTGAATTTCCTCTAGGTTCTAATATTAAAATTCCCCTCAAACCCTTCTTTGGTATTTTAGGTGTTGCTACCCCAGAAAACTCCCGCAATTCAATTCCCCCTGGTGCTTATGGTGGGAACATTGATAACCGCCAATTACAAGCAGGTTCTCGGTTATTTTTACCCATATTTCTAGAAGGTGCATTATTTTCCCTTGGTGATGGACATTCAGCACAAGGAGATGGTGAAGTCAATGTTACGGCTATTGAAACATCTATGAATGGTAGAATTAAACTCAAAGTTCGCAAAGATTTAAACCTCACAACACCAATAGCCGAAACCGCTACAGACTTCATTACAATGGGTTTTGCTCAGACTTTAGATACAGCTTTAGAACTGGCTTTAAAAAATATGATTGATTTTCTAGAATGCTTCATCAAATTACCTCCAGAAGATGCCTATGTTTTATGTAGTTTAGCCGTAAATTTTCATATTACTCAAGTGGTTAATAGTCCACAAAAAGGAGTACATGGAATGTTACCTAAGTCAATTTTTTCCAATAAAAACATTGTTGACTTTTTATAGCCTTTCCTAGTCTAATGAAGTACAAAATTATCTGCGTTTATCTGCGTTTATCTGCGTCCATCTGCGTTTAATTATTACTGCTTGTACCTCACTTGAATGAGAATCGCTATATAAAAACTGCAAAAACTAACTAATGACCGATATTAGACAATCTAATTATTGACTAGCCAAATAAATTTTTGGCAGAAAAATTAACTCTTTTAGGACAATATTCAGAACAATTAATCGCCTCCTCAGTCATCACAATATCAGGTTTTACAGCACATTTAAGATAATGGTTATTGGAGAAAAACTTACAATTTTTACACGGTACTTTGTGCAAACCATTGATTGAAAAAACCATCTTTTCATCTAAATTAGCACGTATTTTTTGCAAAATCAACAAAATAATAGCCCAAATAAAGACAAAACCGAGGGGAGTTAAAGACACTGCTAAATCAGGGATACTGAGATTATCTTGTTGTGCTGTTGTTTGTTTAATTTCGCTTTGTTCTGTTTCTATTTTGTTTTGAAATATCTTCTCACTATACATATTATTTACCTTCACCATATCTCTTAGTGTTTTTGAGTAAGTTCTGTTTATCTTAAATAAACTCAAGGAAAAAATAAGCTATAATGACCTCGCATTCAAACTCTTCCTGCTACAATATTAATTATTTTCCTTTTCATGCACACCCTAATATTTTGGGGACAGGATTACGGAGAGACAATTTGGCAGTTATTTTCAAAAAAATGATATGCCAATTACACCAGGAGTCAGGAGTCAGGAGTCAGGAGTAAAACTGGCTTGCTGTCTAGGTTTTATTTTTGATTCTGTACCTCATTAATCTGCAATCTGCTGTAAATGTACTAAATACCTACAAAATTTTCCACCGGGAAATTTCTATAAGTTTATTTGGTCAAATTGAGCGGTTTTTAAGATTCTAATTATAGGTGTAACAAAACAAAAGTTAAGCTATCTCTGTCGATAGTTTTGGTTGTTAATTTGTCAATGTCTATCTAAAGCAATAATTTTTTTTAGGACTTAATGGTATGTCTTTAGCAACATACCTCTGTTAATGCGTAATTAAAATTTTTTAGAAATAAATTTAAAAATAATCTAGGATTTACGCACTATACAAAATGCAGATGATATGCAATACTTATCGGTTAAGAATTTTCGTAGGTTGGGTTAAGCGACACCGCAACCCAACAAAAGCCCGTAAACGTTGGGTTTCCTAACGTCAACCCAACCTACCTGATTTAATGTTTTTAGCTTCAGGCTTTGGGAATCGTATATTAGTGCGGTGCGTCAGATAGAGAAAATAGTGTTAAAGATAGCTGTAGGTTGAATAAAACAATAGTGTAGTTCGTTAATTTTTTAACTCAGGGGCAAGCCATAGAAAATTATGTTACTAATGCCCCATTACCGAAATTATCCAGGAGTTTTTACTTGTCTGGCCATATCTAGATAAATATCCATATTTGCACCAGGACGACGACGACCGTTAGAAGTAGTCACTGAAGGAGAAAGATATTTGGGTGCAAATGTAGCCTCTGTTTTTGGGCTTACTTTAGCTGGTTCAGGTTTGGTTACGTTCGCGGGATTTGCTGCTGCAACGGGTTCAGCAACTTTTGTAATTGTGGTTGGTGTTGGTGTCTTTTCAGTACCATCTTCCTTCAGTTCTAGGTAGTAGGAATTATCTTTCTTCCCAAACAGTCCAGTGATGAAACCAAAAATACCACCAATTAAGTTTTTGATAAACCCAAACATGAAAATTCTCCTGACTTTAATATTTTGCAATATGACTGTAATTGTTAATCATTACAGCAAAACGTTACATTTTGTTGCGTTACTTGGTTGGAAGGATAGATTTTACACCCCTCATTTATAGTGGTAACACCATAAAAAACCAGTGCTTTCTTCTAAACAGAGGCAATTGATGGACACTAATGAATAAATTATTAAATTTTTATGTAACAAGTAGCAAGATTATGAGACATTGCTTAATAAAAATTAACATAAAAGTATTCAGGGTTGCCAATGTTGAGTTAAAAATTCCTTGGCTTCTGCTTGATCTTTAATTACGCCATCGAGTGTAGCAGTTTGTAAATGATCGAGGATTTCCCGATATTGGGGTCCAGGTTTGTAACCTAGTTGCTTTAAATCCTTACCATCTAACAGGGGTTGCACATTTGCCCAAACGGTGTAATATTGCCAAATTCGCCGCCTAATTGCTCTAGGGCTAGACAAAGCGATTAAAATTAAGGTTGGTAAATTGTATTTTTGCAATAAATGGACAATTTGACTGGGACGCTGGCAAGTGGGTAATGATGCTATCACCTCAGCTAGGTTGGTGGCTAAATTTTGTAATCTGGTGATGCTATCTTCAGCCAATTGTAGATTTTTGGCTACTTTGGCGCGATGTTGGGGTTTTAGGTCAGCAATTAAAACTTCTAGGCGTATTTCCCAGGGAATTAAGGTTTGTTGAAGATCAAATTTCCTTAACCAGCGTTCTACTAAACGTAATTGACGCAAAAGCTGTGAATCTAACTTCAAGGTAGGATGGATACATTGTAACGCCTCCAGATGATCGAGTAACTCTAAGGCATTTTGCCAGTAAGGGGCTGTGAGGATATATTTTAATTCTGTTTTCAGGCGAGTTTGGAGGGCGGGAGTTTTGGTATTTTCTTGGCTAGTGCGATCGTAAACACCGCTATTAATGGCATAACGGATATAGTTTTCGGTTTGCTTTTCAATTTCTAAGCCAAAACGCACTGCAAAACGTACACCACGATAGATGCGGGTAGGGTCTTCAATAAAACTATTAGGATGTAAAACCCTCAGTTGCTTGGCTTGTAAATCTAGTAAACCGCCGAAAAAGTCTAGTAATTCACCAGCACGGGGTGATGTTAGTCTTAACGCCATGGCATTAATCGCAAAATCACGGCGATATAAATCTTGACGAATGGAACTGGCTTCAACTTCTGGGTTGGCGGCCGGATAAGGATAAAATTCTGTTCTAGCGGTGGCAATATCTACCCATAATGAGTCTAGTTCTGGGTCTTTATGCCATAGTAAAGCCGCCGTTTGAAAAGCACCATGAACTTCTAATCGGGACTGGGGATAAAGTTGTTGGAGTGCTTTTGCCAGTTGTACCCCTGCACCAACATCTGCGGCGTTGTGAAAACCATCAACTACTAAGTCAATATCTGTAATCATTAAAGTGCCTGGGGCTGATTCTGTTAAGAGTAAATCCCGCACTGCACCACCAACTAAATAAAGATGCCAACCTCGTTTTTCTGCTTCCTGGGCGGCGGTGGCGAGTAATTGCCATAATTGAGGAGTGAGACGATTTTGTAACTCATTGACGTTAATTTTAACTTTTGAGTTGTGAGGTTTAAATTTTTGCTCCTCATCTGCTTGATGTAGTTCTCTCAATACATCTGTGCGGGTGACAATGCCTACTAATTGACCATTTTCCAATACAGGCAAGCGCCCAATATCATAAGTCACCATCAAGGATTCAATTTGTGGCAACGTGGTATCTGGGGTGATGGTTTTTAAATTGGTGGTCATGTAACCTTTAACTGGTGCATGACTGAAACCGTGATGTAGGGCGATATCTAAATCTCGTCGGGAAATAATGCCTACTAATTGTCCTTGGGTATCGACGACGGATAAACCAGAATTTCCGTAGCGTAACAATATATTCTGGGCTTGGGCAATGGTGGCTTCTGGGCGAATGCTACGGACTGGGGAGGACATCAAATCTCTGGCGGTGGGGGGATGGGGTATTTGCGCTTTTAAGCCTTCTAGGAGTTGTTGGAGGATGGGCTGTGATGTAGCTGTGCGGAGATTTAGTGATGCGGCTTGGGAATGACCACCACCACCGAAAATTTGAAATAATAGGTTAAGATTTGTCTGGGGAATTTGCGATCGCCCTATGACTGTTAACCGCAAATCGCCTTCACCCAAGGGACACTCATGGGCTAATAGTACGGCATCACTTTCAGTTAAATCAATGATTTCTGAGGCTAAACTGGATAAACCAGGCACAAATCCTTCAGTTCTCAGAGTAATCCAAGCGATGGTATATCCCCGTAGACAAAGATATTGTAAATTTTCGAGAGATTCCGTTAATAATTGTTGTAATTCGGCAGATAAACCAGGATCACGGTAAGTAGAAATGACTGCCAAACTCGCGCCCTGCTGCATTAACCAAGCCAAAGCTAAGGCATCTCTAGGTGTAGATTGATCATAAGTTAAAGAACCTGTATCAACATGAATGCCCAAAGCCATCACCGTCGATTGGGCTGGTGTGAGGGAGATTTGGCGTTTTTGCAACTCTTCCACCATTAAAGTTGTCGTAGCGCCCACCGAGTCCACATATAATTGGGTTGCGGGAATATCTCCTGCATGGCCGAGATGGTGGTCATAAACGACGATTTGTTGAACATTAGGCAGTCCGAACCATTCAGCAGTTTTACCTAAGCGATCGCGCTGTTGGGTATCTACTACAAACAGTGATCTAATTTCCTCTGGATTGACAGAACGCCTTTCAATTAAAGGATATTCATCCCGATACAATGCCAAAAAATCTCGTACTGGCGGATGCGCCCCCCCAGATAATACAATCTTAGTCCCTGGACGGAGACAAGTTAACCCCACCGCCGCCCCTAAAGCATCAAAATCAGCAGTTGTGTGACAAAGAACTAAATCCATATCTTAAATTCCCCATTGTTCAAGCTGTTTCATTTTTGGGAAACAACCCACCCTTCTATAGTGAACCAATTTTTCCCAGTCCAGAAATTAGAAAACCGGACCAGGGGGAAAAGAACATTCTCAGGCACCTTTTTTTAAACATATACATTTAGGGATGAGAAAGTCTTAAAATATGAAAATATAAAATCATCAGCAGATACCCTGTGACTGCATAGGGGTCACTGAGACACTCACTCTGTTATCAATACAACGGCAGTGGGAAAAACAACAATTTAGATATCTTGGGAAAAGTAAAAATGACCATAGTATTCCAAATCGCTTTAATATCGCTAGTTCTGATGTCTTTCGTTCTAGTTATCGGCGTTCCTGTTGCCTATGCTACTCCCCAAAATTGGGTGGAATCTAAAAAGCTGCTTTGGGTTGGTTCGGGAGTCTGGACTGTTTTAGTCCTGTTAGTCGGGTTGTTAAACTTTTTTGTGGTGTAAGAGACAACCTACACCAGCAACTAGCAGATAACATAAAAAATAGAGGGGCAGAAAGGCTCAGGTAAAAGTAATGGACAGAAGAAGAGAGATTTTTTCCTTTTTCCACCACTTTTACTAAAATTGCTTTCCTGCTCTTCTATATTAAATGTAGAAAAGTATGTTAGGAAAGCAGTTATAGTTCATTTAAGAGGCAGTCATGGCAGTTTTTGAGGGAAATTTTACTCAAACAGACCCTTTAAGGTTTGCAATAGTAATTGGTCGGTTCAATGACTTAGTTACCGTCAAACTTGTAGAAGGGTGTCAAGATTGTCTAAAACGTCATGGTATTAATCCTGATCCCCAAGGCAATCAAGTCGATTATGTTTGGGTACCAGGTAGCTTTGAAGTTCCCACCGTAGCCCGCCAGTTGGCACTTTCTCATCGTTATGATGCTATAATCTGTCTAGGAGCAGTCATTAAGGGACAAACACCCCATTTTGACTATGTATCTGCTGAAGTAGCTAAGGGTATAGCAGCCGCCAGTTTTCAAACAGGTGTACCAGTGATTTTTGGTATTTTGACGACAGATACCATGCAGCAAGCGTTAGAACGAGCAGGAATTAAAAGTAATCATGGCTGGGATTATGCCATGAATGCCATAGAAATGGCCAGTTTAATGCGTCAATTACGCTCTAATCTGGCAGAACCTTTTGCTTTGAGTTCTCAATCCTTGCCCCAGGTGGTTGGGGATATGGCATAGAGAATGGGAAAAATGGGAAAAATGGGAAAAATTAATTAGCCTGTTGTCTCAATCACGAACGGAAAACAGGACTGTCAGGGTTTGAGATCCCCTGTGGACTGTCACAATTGGGTAAGTCCTCATAAAAAATTAAAAGTTAGGGGTTGACAAACCAGGATAAATCTGACAAGATAATATTTATGTGAGAGTTGCGGGTATAGCTCAGTGGTAGAGCGTCACCTTGCCAAGGTGAATGTCGCGCGTTCGAATCGCGTTACCCGCTTTCTAAATAAATATTAAATTAGGGTTGTTGGATAATGGAAAAATTATTCCACTGACAAATTAATTTTATGCCATTTAAGGTTTAGTAAGCAGGGTGTATTTTGCTAAGATGTACCAGAATATCCCTGCCAAAAGTGTAGGTAAGTGGGGAAGATTTGCGAAAAAATACCCTCAAGTTATTAAGATCGCTTGTGGAATCTCAAAAACCTGAAAGAATAGATTTAGACAAGCAGTATGACTGTCCTTGCCGTCGCCGGGGACAATTGATCCCGATTACCTTGACAGAAGCATTTGGTTGCGATCGCTGCCAACAAATTTTTGTGCTAGAAGATAATGGTTATGTGTTGGAGCAACTTTCCACAAGTTATCCTTACAAACGCAGTTGGCGCTGGATGGGTAATAGTTGGCATATGATCCAACCTCGATGGGGAAAAAGTTATTTACCCATAGCGTTAAGCATTATTTTCGTGCTAGTGATTATATGGCTACCATTAGCCTTACGATGGGCAAATAGTTCTAGCATTATTGCTTGGGCAATGGTAGCAGTAGTATTAGCCATTCTGCCAGGTTTCATGCTCTGGCTGACTTATAGACGTTAACTCAATGACAAAAAAGGGAACAGGGAACACCCCGGATTTATCCGTGGAATCAAGCCAAAATTCAAAATCCACAATCCAAAATCCAAAATCGGATGACTGTTGAAGTTTTTGATGATTACCCCGAACCAATAAAAAGCGCCAAACGCGCTTATCAGGCTTCCCTGAAGTTGGGAATTACTAAAGGGGCAGACCGGAGTCGGGCTGTACTGGCCATGGCACAGGCCTTAGAAAGGGGTTATGATGACATCCTGGAAGCCAATACCTTAGATTTAGAAGCAAGTCGGGAAATGGCAGTTCCAGAATTGATTTTAGATTGGTTGAAGCTAACCCCCTCTAGGTTAGAGAATACAGTGGAAATTCTCCGACGCTTGGCGGAATTATCAGATCCGTTGCGTCGGGTGAGAAATGCTGATTATCAGCAGGAAGACTCCCAAAGTTATTCTCAATTAATGTCTTTGGGGGTGATAGGATTTATTTATGAGGCGTTTCCAGATTTGGGAGCGATCGCTGCTGGTTTTTGCATGAAAACTGGCAATAGTATTATTCTCAAAGGTAGTACGGAAGCTAGTCATTCTAATGCAGCGATCGCGGAAGTTCTGCAAACCGCCATTACTGAAGTTGGTTTACCAGCAGGTTGTATAGAATTAGTGACAGCCGAACATGGTGCATCTATCAGAGATATAGTAACTCAGGATCAGTATGTAAATTTAATTATTCCCTACGGACGTGCTAGTTTGATTCAACAGGTGGTGCGACAGGCAACTTGTCCGGTGTTAAAGTCAGCGATGGGTAATTGTTATCTTTATTGGTCGCTGAATGGTAGTTTGGAGATGATTCGCTGGATGATTCTTGATAGTCACGAGAGTGAACCTGATCCGGTGAATGCGATCGAGAAAGTCTTAATTCATCGTCAAGCCTTACCTTCTTCTTTGTCTGTGTTGTGGAACAGTCTCAAAGATAAAGGTTTTGAACTCAAAGCCGATGCAGAATTGGTAGAAGCCTTTCCCCAGTTGCAGTTAGCCAAAGATGGAGAATGGGGAACGCCTTATTTAACAAAGACCGTGGCTTTTAAATTGGTAGATAGTTTAGAGAGTGCGATCGCTTGGATTAATCAACATAGTAGCGGTCATGCTGATTGTATTGTCACAGATTCCTATCAAGAAAGTCGTCAATTTGCGTTAGGGGTTAACAGTGCATCCACTTATATAAATGCTTCCCCTCGTTTTTCTCGCAATCCTTCACGGGGAGATGCGGTATTTTGGGGAATGTCTAATCAAAAAGGTCACAGAAGGGGATTTATTAGTTTAGAAACTCTGACTACAGTTAAGCATATTGTGTTGGGCAATGGTCGATTTTGATGTTTTAGGACTATGGTTACGCTACGCAAGCGATCGCAAGATTGAATAATACTGCTATAATATGTATCATAAAATTAAGCCACTTTATAGTAGATTTATGGAACTAAAAAAAATTTGGCAGATACTTCTAGGGCTTTCTGTCACTCCTATTATAACACTAGCCTTGGATCAACCAAGCTACGCTGGTAGAAAATATAACTGCGACA
This sequence comes from Cronbergia sp. UHCC 0137, assembly GCF_034932285.1. Lineage (NCBI taxonomy): Bacteria > Bacillati > Cyanobacteriota > Cyanophyceae > Nostocales > Nostocaceae > Cronbergia > Cronbergia sp. UHCC 0137. The sequence continues at coordinate 84,775 of NZ_JAYGHC010000004.1, read as the reverse complement.
CCACTGGTCAATATCCCATCACCTATGTGAAAGGGAATCGTAGCCGTATACCCATGCTGGTTTGGCGAAGTAAATATTTTCGTATTGATAAAGCACAACGCTGTCAAATTATCACCAACAGATTACAGCGATACGACGACAATCAAATGCTCCCTTACCTCACATCTAGAAAAAATGTGAACAATTATCCTGTCATTTGTATTGTTGAGAGAAAAGGCGCTAATTGTTTAAAAGAAGATGTTCTGATCACCCTTAAACCAGGTACAGATGTTGGAAAAGTGTTAAGCCAACTACAATATTTTCGCCGGGGTGCTACTGCAAGACCTATTTCTTTATAGCGATTTAAACGCAAAGATTCAACTGTTACTCGTCCACAACCTGTTTTACCAATAACCTGAGTAAAATCATCACTCCAACCAAAATGCTCGCTCCAAACTTGCTGTCTGGGATTATACAATGCTATTTTTTCCCCTGTTTCTGGATCAATGCCCTCTGTTTTAGTATGTTTATGACCATTGCAGCCAAAGCAACTCCAAGCGAGATTTTCTAAAACTGTCTCACCACCTGCTTTTCGAGGTTTTATATGTTCAACGGTAAAGCTCTCTGTGGCAAATTTTTCGGAACAACGACAATACTCGCAATAACCACGACTACGAGCAGCAACAATACGCCTAATTGATTCTGAAACTCGCTCTGACATCAGGTTAAATTAATATCTGTAGGTAAAAACTCATCAATCAGAACTTTCAAATCAACTTGACGAAGTTGAGCTAACTGAATCAATGCTTCTGCGCGTTCAGCGTCTTGTTGTTCAATGCGGTTAATATATTTAAGTAGTTCTTGATACTCTGTTTCTGTAATTTCTTCATTCTCATTTTGCTGACGCAAATAAGATAATCTATGTTGTTCTTCAGGAGATAAACGACGTTGAATAATTTGCAATAAAGCAGTTTCGCTATTTGGCGTTTTTGACGTTTCTGATAGCTGTAAAAACTCGTGAGAAAGGGATTCTAAAAATTCCACTGCTTTAATTAACGACTCTCCTGGTAATTGTTCTAGCAGTGTCATTGCTCTTTGGCGAATTTCTGTAGGTGCAGTCATTAGCAATCTGACCTCATGTACATATACCTGAAATTGTAACTTAATATTGTCAGAATCAGGCTGATTCTGACAATTCAATTATTAATCCACCTCATTAATAACTTTTCTCACTGCAACCAATTCTCTAAGTTCTACTAAAGAAGTTCATAACTTGCGTTTTTACATCCATATATACCCTTTAAACAAAAGCTCAAATTGTGACCTTGAGAAGTATCAAACCCTCAACTCTTGTTAAATCACTATCATTAGAAACAACCGTTAAACCTTTAATCATTGCAGTTGCAGCAATTAAAACATCTTCACTTTGAATCGGTAAACCCTTTAGTCTTAAATTCGCATGAATTTCCGCAGCTTTTTCTAAAATTGCCAAATCATCTAAGAAAAGAATGGAATACTTTTGGCAAAGTTGATTAAATCTTTCTCTTTTTTTGGGAGCATCAACCGCCAAAAACCCTCTCCTAACTTCAAAATAGGTAATGCAACTAATATAAATATCTACCTCCTCAAATTTCATTACTTCTAGCTTTTGCTTGATGTAAAAATCGTTTTTAATAGCCAAAGAAACAATGTTAGTATCTAATAAAAAACTCATGAAATTACCTATTTTCGTTTAATTGCTGCATCAAAAATTGCCATTTGTTCAGGCGTGAAATCTTCTCCAATTTTAGATAATACTTCTGTTGCCATGACAAAACTACAATTTTCTTTTAACTTTTCATCAGACATATTATTAAATCTTTCAGATGTTAAATTATCTTGAACAATTTTGACCAAATGTTTGACTATTTCTGAATAATCAAGATCCTCTTTAAATAAAGGATCTTCTGCCATTAAAATAGATACGACTTGCTCAATTCTTTTAATAATTAATTCTTGTTTAATATCAGTTGATAGCATAATTATTACCTCTAATCTCCACTATTTTAATAGTATATCATATAATTGTCAGAAATGGCTACCGCCTCCCGTAAGGGATACAGGATGTCCAGGATTAAAGGATTTACAGGATGATAATTAAGTTTATAATTGGTAGGTTGGGTAGAGGAACGAAACCCAACCATAGAATCTATATAAAATGTAAAAATATTGGATTTTCTTAACCCAATCAATTAACTACTAGAAGAAATAATCGTGAATAAAGAATATTTAATTAATTTCCTTAGAGAAAACTTAACTATTATCAACAGTTATGGTGTAACTTCTTTAGGAACGCAAGTTTAATAACCTGCAATTCTGATTTAACCTGGAATGGTGCGTTACGCTGTCGCTAACACACCCTACTTTTGCACTTTATTTAATTCATATTCCTTAAAAATTTTGCAGCAATTAATTACCATTTTTAATTTCAAAAGACTCAATCATTTTTTCTACCATAGGCCAGAACTGCTGATATTCTTTTTCTGGGGCTTTATAAATAATATAATAGGCTTTTTTGAAATATAGAGTACCCCTTTCTAATATCTTCAATGTACATCCATTTTCTTGACGATTCCAGACGATTTGATAACCTTGAGATTTGTTTAATGTGACTTCTTGATTCGTTTTTGGTAGACTATTTAAGTTATCACTGATAATGGTTTTTACAACTTCTTTTTGATGATCTTCTAAAGATATGGCTTTACCTAAATCATCAATATTAACGCTAAGTTGTAACTGACAATCGGCTTTTGGGAATTGATTGTTACGGGGTAATATTTTAACTTTTTCTTGTTCTGCTGGTGGTATGGGTTGGGTTCTCCATTTGTCAGAATATTTGATGATAAAACCCATGTTCGGTTCTGGGTGAGTATATGTTTGATTTAATTCTTCTTCTGGGACACGACAACAAACATAAATTACAAGACGATAAATACCAAATCCAGCAATAAAACCAGAAAAGGATATTCCGCTAATAATTAAGACTGGTAAAATTGCCTTTATTCGTTGCAAATTTGTAGCTTCTCCTTGTGGAGATGGAGCTACCGCAATTGTTTCTTTGCTAGGGATAATTGAGATTTCATAAAATTCTGGTAATGTTAATACTGTATTGATTAAATTGGCAACTATTTCTTGAGGATTGTTTATAGGTTCAAAAAGAATGATGGAATTAACAGGAAGATCGTTTTGATAATTAGGTATTCTGGTTGTGGGATGTGGGGGAGCTATTTTTTGTAAGGCTTCTAAGGCTTGGGTTCCGGTGTTATAGCGTTTTTCCCATTTGGGATGTACCATTATATCTATAACATCAGCTAATTTTTTGAGGTCATCGGTTATTTCTCCGGCATATTCTCGCCAAATAATTGTATCTGTATCATCTGTTGTGATATATTTTTGTTTTTTGAAATTAGGATGTATTCCTGTTAAGGCTTCAATCCCAATCATGCCTACAGCATAGATATCTGTGGTAAATGTAGGAAAACCAGATTTTTGTTCTATGGGAGTGTAGGCTTCAGTGTGAGCAAAAGTGCTTGATTTTCTGATTTTGGCTTCTGTCATATCTTTAACTGAACCAAAATCAACTAAAAACAGTTTACCGTCTCTTTTGCGTCTGACGATATTTTCTGGTTTGATGTCGCGGTGGATTAATCCTTGACGATGGACAAAGGCTAATACTTCTAAAATATCATGTAACATTTGCCAGACTTCGTTACTGCTCATTCTGACGCTAGGAATTAATTCACGTCGCAAGTCTGAACCTTCTATATATTCCTGAACCAGATAAAATTCTTGTTTGACTATTAATGGAAACTTTTGGCTATCAATAATATATTCTTTTAATTTGGGAATTTGGGGATGATTTAATTTTTCTAGATGTTTTGCTTCTTTCTCGAATAGTTTTTTATTTTTGGCAAATTCATGTCTATTTCATCTTTTGCCATTTCGGTTTGGTTTAAGGCGTTTGATTACCCATTTTTGATGATGATCTATGTCTATTGTTGCCTATACTGAAGTCATTCGCGTCAATCCTAAAGATGCCGATGCTTACATCTACCGGGGATTTGCTCGTTATGAATTAGGAGATAAACAAAGTGCGATCGCTGATTACAACCAAGCTCTCAAAATTAATCCTAACTATACCGATGCCTACCACAACCGGGGAAATGTCCGTTCTGAATTAGGAGATAAAGAAAGTGCGATCGCTGATTACACCCAAGCTCTCAAAATTAATCCTAACTTTGCCGAAGCCTACAACGGACGTGGTGCTACCCGTTATGAATTAGGAGATAAAGAAAGTGCGATCGCTGATTACACCCAAGCTATAAAAATTAATCCTAACTATGCCAATGCCTACTACAATCGGGGACTTACCCGTTATGATTTAGGAGATAGACAAGGTGCAATAAATGATTTTCAGCAAGCAGCAAAATTATATCAACAACAGGGCAAAAATGAAGATTATCAAGATGCTTTGAATAGAATTAGAGAATTACAAGAATAATATTTTGTCTGAATCAGGATGTCCAGGATTAAAGGATTAACAGGATGTTTGATTGTAATTGAATGATGGGATTTTGATAATTTTCTATCCCACATTCCGCACTTCAATTTGCAGTATAATTAAACTACATTATTAAACTACATTGATAGTCAATCAAAACTTATGGTTTGAATAATTAAGTATCAATGACAAACAAAATTATGAACGCAAAAAGTTAAGCTTTATATGGGGGTTTAAAAGCTATTTCAACAACGATATTTAATTTAAGGTATGCAAGCATTTATCAAAAAGATCATCAATAAAATCCTAAAAATAGAGAGAGAAACTAAGATAATAAATAATATTTTTGACAAGCAATAGGTAGGAATTGCAAGATATGACAATGCGATTTTGTTAAGTTAAGAACTCGTTGAAATCCTTACCCTTATTACTAAACGGGTTTATATTTAGGGGTTGCTGAAAAAGTCTTTTCGTTAGGGCTAGGAGTCAGGAGTCAGGAGTCAGAAGGAAGAATTAGAAGAAGAGAAGATAGTCTTGAATCTGGTCAAGTGATAGATTTTTGGTAGTTTTAACCCTTATTCCTTGCACCTGATTCACCCTTTTAACCTTCAAGTTCTTGATATATCTCAGTTTTAGGTTTATTAAGCAAGCCCTATTTAATAAACAACTTATTTAACCTCGGTTTACAAATTAATCAAAAATTTGGACTTGCTCTTATGGAAAACACACCAAGTCACGATAAAATTTTCAAGCACCACAGCCCACTTCATTCATGATGCAAACTGACTGGAAGACCGTCAAAACCTACGAAGATATTCTGTATCAAAAAACCGATGGTATTGCCAAAATTACCATTAACCGTCCCCATAAACGTAATGCTTTCCGTCCTAAAACAGTAGTTGAACTCTACGAGGCTTTTTGGGATGCTCGTGAGGATACCACTATTGGGGTAGTTCTATTTACGGGTATGGGTCCCCATACAGATGGTAAATACGCTTTCTGTTCTGGAGGAGATCAAAGTGTCAGGGGACAAGCTGGTTATGTTGATGATGCTGGTATTCCCCGTTTAAACGTGTTAGATTTGCAACGGCTAATCCGCTCTATGCCCAAGGTAGTAATAGCTTTAGTGGCTGGATATGCTATTGGTGGGGGTCATGTTCTGCATTTGATTTGTGACTTAACCATTGCCGCAGATAACGCCATTTTTGGACAAACAGGCCCGAAAGTTGGCAGTTTTGACGGCGGATTTGGAGCTAGTTATTTAGCCCGCATTGTTGGACAAAAAAAAGCGCGAGAAATTTGGTTTCTGTGTCGTCAATATGATGCTCAACAAGCTTTAGATATGGGTTTGGTTAACTGCGTTGTCCCCGTTGAACAACTAGAGACTGAGGGTATAAAATGGGCGCAAGAAATTTTAGAAAAAAGTCCGATCGCTATTCGTTGTCTAAAAGCAGCATTTAACGCTGATTGTGATGGACAAGCTGGTTTACAAGAACTTGCTGGTAACGCTACTCTGCTCTATTACATGACAGAGGAAGGTGCAGAGGGAAAACAGGCATTTTTAGAAAAACGTCCGCCTAATTTCCGGGAATTTCCTTGGTTGCCTTAGAAAATGCAAAAATCGCACCTGTGAGGTAGGTGCGATCTTTAAAGATGACAAAGTTTGTAGAATCAAAAAATTTTAAAGTCAAATCTTATATTCAGCAGAAAACAAATTGATTAAAGTATGAGAGTCTAAATTAGTACCGTCTGAGCGTTTTCCTCTGGAGAGGAGCAGATAGGTGTTTCTGGGGTGGGTGTGTAGCTACATGATCCGGCTGGTAGGGTAACAGTATCTAAATCAGATTTGATTGTATGAGTTGTATGTAAAACAGGTGTCGCTACAGGTAAACTCCAAGCATCTTCCAATGTTTCCCAAGAAGGGGCAAAGGCTGGAAGTACCAAAGGGCAAGCTTTCCATGTTGCTTGTACTGGCGCTCCCAACTTACTGCACGTTCCACCACGACGGCCTTCTGGTTGGTAATGACGGCAATATTTACAGGCAGATGCTAAAGGTTTAATTGGTTTCATTTGGGTTCATCTTTAAGTGCTATTTATCGGTGGTTATCACACTTAGTATTTTCCTTCAATTCCAAACAGCAATAAGAGGCAATCAGCCATTATTTTATATAGGTTCTAGCGATCCCCAGTCTAAAATAAACTTTATGATGTCTTTAGATTCTTGTTATATATGTAAATGATTACTGTAGTGAACGCACGCCAATCTTGGCTAAAAAGCATTGGGGATCAAAGTTAAGACTTTAACTTTAGATTTATACCACTTTTCAAAGAAGTCCTTTATATACCCTCAAGTCCTGTTCAGGTGGTTAATTCTTCTAATTCTAAAAATAGGGGTTGAATATAATAGCAGATAATTTACGGATAAACGAAGGAACTAGATCACTATGATCAATGATTTATGGACTGCTTGGAACAACAAAGAGAACAGACATTCCATCGCTGGAGTTCTCCTGGTGGGGTGGGACATTGACAGACGGGACAAAGGGGTAAAGAGTGCGATCGCTCTTGCATTGCTTTAGCCCAACTCGCAAAGGCCTCCGAAGCATTCTCTCCCCTACGAAAGCCAAAATTGATCTCTTGACCTACATAACTAGGATGACTCTGTGGTGAAACAATTGGTTCCTGTTTTCTAGCAAGGGGTACAGTTTTCCACTCAGCCGTAGAAAATCGAATATCTACCAAGGGGGTAGCCAGCTTTTGATTTAATTTTAAAAGTAGGGTTTGACGGCTAAAAGTTAAATTTTGCGCCCAAGCCGCGCTAGAAGTAGCCACCGATAAAACATCGCGCTGAATGGACAAAGGACGAGTGTTACCAGCAACTACAGTTCCAACCACTTCTGCCCAACACCTAACCAAGATTTGAAAAGGCTGCTCTTGCCATTTGGCCTTTTGTTCCAAAGAATTTAAAATATCATGAACTGATTTGAACATTGAGTTGAAAATAATGTAAGTTGTAATCTGGGATATTTATAGAAACAAAGTATACTAAAAATCCATTCAGCAATCTACGTTGTAGGCAGCGTGTATATGAGTCAAAATTCACCGATCAATTCCCGTCATCAATCCTCTAAAATACCTGGCTTGAAGCCTCAACTGGTGGTCGCATTAGCTAGTTTAGAAGTGCAGTTAGATCAAGAGTTGACCCGATATCGACGCACACTCCACGAGTCAAAGAAACCCAAATCAGTCAGTACAGAGAGTCATGTTAATCAAGTTTCCAAGTCCCATACCATTACTACCAGTTTCGTTCAAACTCCGTCCCCAACTGAATTAAATTATCTTCAGTTTTCTTCTGCATCACCATCCAGTAGTAGTATAGTACCAACAAAGATTCAGACTCCTGAGAGCGAAGATATTCTGCCATCTGATAATACTTCTGAAGCACCAGATGATTATTTAGAATCTAGTGAAGCTTTGCGTCGGAGTTTGCAGGAAGAAGAAACACAAACCAAAAAGTTAAGTAATTCTAGCGATAGTCTACTTTCTCCCTTGGGTATTGGTTCTATGCTGCTGCTATTGGTGGCAAGTATGACTTTGGGTTATATTGTCTTTAATCCTAAAAGCTTGCCACAGTTGAGTTTGGCTCAGTTTTTTAACTCTAATTCGTCTCCCACCGTTGAGAGCGATCGCCAACTTACAGCAGTACCAGTAATTACTCCCATACCTAAATATCCTAATTTGGCTGCCCGTGAGTTCCCAAAAGTGAGAGAACCTAATGATATTGTGGGGTTAAAACCCAAGGTACAACGAACCCCGATTGTTTTACCTAATCCCATTCCGGCTCAACCGATAATTCCCACCCCACCCCCCTTAGCTTCTGTCCTCAGTGTTAATCCAGAACCCTCACCACAACCCACTCAAACACCAACCCAAAAACCAAACCAAAAACCAGAAATAACTCGGCCAATAGATGAAAATACTGAAATTAAACCTTCAGCAGATGGATATTATTATATAGTGACTGATAATCAAGGTAATGATAGTTTAGCTGCCTCTCGAAAAGTGGTTCGTGATGCTTATCTGTCACCCAGCAAAAAGTATATTTATTTGGGCGCTTTAAAGACTAAAACTGATGCCCTACGACGAGTCCAGCAGCTACAAGCCCAGGGAATTAAAGCTAAGATTCAAACGCCATAGGATCATGATGGGTGATGGGTGATGGGTGATTGGTAATTGGTGATTGGTAATTGGTAATGGGATAATCTTCAAATCCGTGTAATCTGTGTAATCCATTAAATCCGTGATCGTGATTGGTAATATAAGATTTATTCCTCCCCTGCCTCCTGCTGACAGGTGTTTGGTGTTTTCACACGGTTTAAAATTGTGTTTGAGAGTGTCAACTCACACCTAAATTAAAAACCTACACTTGTCAGAGAGGATTGGATTATTTTTGAATTTTATTTACTAGGGCGCTGATTGATGAGGGTGATGGCTTTGTTGGGCTACGCATTTTCCTAGTTTGCTCGATAATTTGCTCTATGTCTTCTTGGGAAAGACGCTGGATGTAGTTGATTTTAATTTCTTCTAAAAAGTCAATGATTAGACTTTGGATTTCTGTGAGTACGTGTTTTTTCTTGATTCCTTCTGCTAATTCCGTGCTAAATTTATCTACTAGCTGTTTGGAAAGTTTAGCAGATACGGGATCTTTAACTGCATTTAAGACTGCACTATATAAGTTGGTGGTGATTTGGTTGGATAGTTGCTCACTTAGTTGGCTTTGTGTTTTTTCTACGCCTGGGAGGATGAGGAGTTGGCGATAAACTGGTATTTGCTGAAAGGCTGTTTCGATGTTGTGCTGTAAAATGGCATTGATTTCTGGTTGGATTTTGGGTAAAACTTGATTGATTATGGTTTGGATAAAAAGGGTAGCGATCGCTTCTACTTCATTAACGTTATTGATATCTATGTAAGGTCGGGTATTTTCTGGTTGTAATAGCCAACGGGTAATCTCACCCCTTTGAATTGAACCCTGAATCTGGTTAATTACCCGCACCACGACAATTTCTGTGATTTCTTCGGCAAAGTTGGCAACAATTCCTTGATGAATTTGCTTTCTCACCACGTAGAGATTAATTAGCTGTGCTTGATCAAGGCGCACCAGTACAGGTACAACTCGCAACCATCTCCACAAGGGTAACAGCAAAAATAGGTCATACCAACGCCATAAAATCGTTTCTAACCAGCTTAAATAAGGATGTTGACGTTTGATATAAATACTACGCCCCAGCAGTTCTAGGGCAAATATGACTATAAATGGTAAGTCAATGATCCAGAAATTATCGACAAGTTCCCCGTTTTCTCCGATTTTTCGGTAATAATTGGTGGCAATCCAGGGGGCAATTTGCTGGTTAAAAAATCTAATTTCCTGATTCCAACCACGTTCAGATAAATAACTCTGACTCCAAAAGGTGTTAAAGGCGCTTTTTGCGGATTCTTCACCAATGCGGAAACGCATCCGGTTTTTGATTTTTTCCAGTGTTCCACTTTTTCCTGCACCTGTGAAGGGGTTGCTGTCAATCATCTCGTTGCTGAGACGACGCAGTTCTTCAAATTTGATTTGGGTTTCGGGAGATTTTAATCCTGTTTCAGTTACCTGTGTTTCTAATGCTGCTACTGTTTCTAGATATTTTTTTGTATCTCGATGGGGTTCTATCCCTTTAATTGGGTCATAAATTTTGGTAATTTGGGGCAGTCGTTTTAAGTAAAAATCCCGCCAAGGCACGTAACTTAAATCTATGAGTACCAAAACTAAATTAAGGGTGGCTATGATTGCCATCAGCCTTTCAAACCACAGGTTACGCAGTTTGGGGAGTTTAAATTTTTGCATTAGCTTTAAACATTTGGTATAAATTTATTTTGGTGATTTTCTGTTTCTGGATTGTTAAATTCATAAAAATTAATAAAGAATCAATAAAGATGTTGTTAAAGAAACTTAAAATGCACCTGAGAACCTCTGTATATTTTTGATTTAATTCAAGGGAGTGTTAACAATGTGGTGTGATTTTAGAAAATCGGGTGCGACTGTTGCTTTGGCCTGCTTGGTTACAGCTAACGTAGTGGTTTTAGATACGGCATTTGCCAACCGTCAACGTAATTATCGGTCAGAAGAGTTCCGTGCTGTATTGAGGGGATTGGGTTATAACGTCCAAGTTAATGATAGTTCCTTGACTGCTGATGATACCAAAAAGGCGATCGCTGAATTTCAAAAAGGTTATAAATTGATTGTTGATGGTAGAGCAGGTGCAAAAACCCAAAATTTGGCCGCTACTATCATTCAAGTTCTGCAAGGCAATTTGAATGTTGTATTGAAGCCGGTTCCGCCCCTTCCCCGCAACCAATTTTATGGTTCTCGCACAGAGGAGTTAGTAAAAGAGTATCAGAAAAAATATCAATTGAAGCAAACTGGTATCGCTGATTTAGCACTTCGTCAGAAGTTAGATGCAGAAGCCAAAAAAATTGTCTTTGGTGATTCTAAAACTAAATCAACTCCAACCCCAACCCCAACCCCAACTCCGACTCCAACCCCAACCCCAACCCCAACCCCAACCCCAACCCCAACTCCGACTCCGACTCCGACTCC
>NZ_JAYGHC010000004.1:56553-73591 GCF_034932285.1 Cronbergia sp. UHCC 0137 | reverse complement strand
AACCCCAACTCCGACTCCAACCCCAACCCCAACCCCAACCCCAACCCCAACCCCAACTCCGACTCCGACTCCGACTCCGACTCCAACACCAACACCAACCCCAATCCCAACACCAACCCCAACTCCAACTCCAACTCCAACCCCGTAGACTAAATTTAATACTGTTCTTCTCTTCTTCTATTTCTGACTCCTGACTCCTGACTCCTGACTCCTAGCCCTAATGAAAAGACTTTTTCATCAAACCCTAGCTAGATGATGAATTTATCTACAAGGGCTTTAATATCAGGGAAAATCATTTTTTGATGTGTAAAAATTAAAAGAGTCAGACACCCGATTTTTGTTAAGTTCGGGTATTTTTTTTAGTAAATATAAAGAATTATTGACAATTTCACATAAATATGATAACAGAACGTTTTACCAATGCCCTAACTTACGCTACCCAACTACATATCAAACAAGTGCGTAAAGGTTCAGGAGTTCCATATATTGCCCATTTGTTAGGTGTTGCCAGCATTGCCTTAGAACATGGTGCTAATGAAGATGAAGCGATCGCTGCTCTCCTCCATGATGCCATAGAAGACCAAGGTGGTGTGGCTACAAGAGAAGAAATTCGCCGTCGTTTTGGGGATAATGTCACAGCGATCGTTGAGGGTTGTACTGATGCCGATACTACACCTAAACCTCCTTGGCGATTCCGTAAAGAAGAATATATTGCTCACCTTTCCAACGCCTCTTCATCAGTGTTACTGGTATCAGCCGCAGATAAACTTTACAACGCGCAGTCAATTGTCAAAGATTATCGCATCGTGGGTGAGGCTTTATGGGAACGGTTTCAAGGTGGTAAAGAAGGCATTCTTTGGTATTATCGAGCATTAGTAGATGAGTTTCTTAAAATTAGAGTGACTCCTTTAGTACAAGAATTAGAGCGCGTAGTTTCTGAGTTGGAAGTTTTGACAGAAAAAATGAAGTGAAAGTTGAAACATTTTTCGTTCAACTCTCACATTTATAGCAGGTAACAGGTAACAGGTAACAGGTAACAGGTAACAGGTAACAGGTAACAAGTATTCTTTCTCTCTTTCTGCCTTCTGCCTTCTGCCTCCTGCCTCCTGCCTCCTGCCTCCTGCCTCCTGCCTCCTGCCTTCGATAAAATTACCGGAACATACTACTAACTGAGGTATCCTCGTGAATGCGCCAGATAGTTTCTCCTAGTAAATTTGCTACCGATAACACTACTAATTCTGGAAAACGGTTGCTTTCTGGTATGGGTATTGTGTTGGTGACAATGACTTCTTCAAATAAACCACCTGACAAACGTTCCATTGCGGGAGGAGAAAATACCGCGTGGGTTGCACAAGCATAAACCTGACGGGCTCCTTCTTCTCGGAGTAACTTTGCACCTTCAGCAATTGTGCCACCTGTATCGATCATGTCATCAACTAAAACGGCGGTTTTGCCCTTAACATCACCAATTACATTTAAAACTTCGGCAACATTATGAGCCTGACGGCGTTTATCAATAATTGCTAGTGGTGCATCATCCAGCTTTTTGGCAAATGCCCGCGCCCGTGCTACACCCCCAACGTCAGGGGAAACAACTACAATATCATGTAGCTGCTTACTCACTAGATAATCTAGTAAAACTGGTGAACCGTAAACATGATCAAAGGGGATATCAAAATAACCTTGAATTTGGGCTGCGTGTAAATCCATGGCCAAAACTCGGTTAGCACCGGCTTGGGTGATCAGATTAGCAACCAATTTGGCCGTTATTGACTCCCTTCCTGCTGTTTTGCGGTCTGCACGAGCATAACCATAATAGGGAAGTACGGCTGTGATCTGTCTTGCTGAAGCCCGACGACAGGCATCAATCATGATCAGCAATTCCATCAAGTGGTCGTTAACAGGTTGACAACTTGGTTGAAGTAAATAAACATCACAACCCCGAATTGATTCTTGGATTTGAACGTAAAGTTCTCCATCTGCGAATCTTTTACGAATCATTGGTCCCAAGTCCATCCCTAAATAACGGGCAACTTCTTGGGATAGTTGTAAGTTAGCAGAACCAGAAAACAGCCGCAAACGATGATTTTCAGACATTCCTGGGGCTACTGGTTGCAATTTTAAGGCGGCAGCAGAGGCAAGCACAGCAGATCCTAGATGTGCATTCATGGCAATATTATGATCAGAAATTTAGCAGGTTTAACCGACATACAGTAAACAAAACATTTGTGAGTTTTCCCTAAGCGTTAATACAAACTTTAAAAATTCTTCAATAGAATTGAATTTCGCCAAGGTTCTAGTTTCTATGGAAAACAAACAATAGGTGTCTTTTACGACCAAGCCCTTTGGGGGGCTGCGGTGGGAGAATCTGAATTGAGATTCGTGGGTTTTCTGGGATAAATGAGTGGAAATTATTCACAATTTCAGTGATATTTGAGCTAGAACTTAGTTAGTTAGGACATCTTTGATCAGCACTGTTTATTATCTTATGATACTAAAGGCAAATTTATAAATTTATGCAAGAAAATAGCTAGGCTGGAAGCTGAAGGCTATAATACTCACAGTGTTAGTGCTTTTACCATTTTTAACTAGTCAGGTGTTTCGCCTTTGCTGGACTAACCGACTTGATATTTTATATTTTAGTTTCAAATCAATTGCTATCACACTCAAATTATTAGATCATGCAATCACCGATTACAGTTGGTACTGTTCTGCAAAATCGTTACCGAATTATTCAAGTTCTTGGACAGGGGGGATTTGGGAGAACTTATCTAGCGGAGGATCAAAGACGCTTCAATGAACTTTGCGCGATTAAGGAGTTGGTTCTCACGGTGACGGGTGTTTATGCTGGGGAAAAGGCGCAGGAACTGTTTGAACGAGAGGCTGCTACTTTATATCAAATCGAACACCCTCAAATACCCAAGTTTAGAGAAAAATTTTCCCAAGACGATCGCTTGTTTTTGGTGCAAGATTATGTTGCAGGGAAAACTTACCGGACTTTGCTGGCTGAACGTCAAGCTGTTGGGCAAGGTTTTACGGAGGCTGAGGTTTTACAGTTGTTGCGTTCTTTGTTGCCTGTTTTAGATTATATTCACGGTTGTGGGCTGATACATCGAGATATTTCGCCGGAAAATATTATTTTACGAGATGGTGATCATCAGCCTGTGTTAATTGATTTTGGCGTGGTGAAGGAGTTAGCTACGCGCTTTAAGTCTTCCACTGCTTTACCTGTAACTACTGTGGGTAAGTTGGGTTATGCTCCTAGTGAACAGATGCAGTCAGGACGGGCTTATCCTAATAGTGATTTGTATGCGTTGGCTGTGACGGCGATTGTTTTGTTGACTGGGAGGGAACCAGGGGATTTATTTGATGAAAATTTACTAATTTGGAATTGGCAAAGGTGGGTAAGGGTTAATCTGGGTATGGCGGCGATTTTGCAGAAGATGTTGAGTTATGTACCGAGCGATCGCTATCAAAGTGCGCCAGAAGTAATATTAGCATTGCAAACTCTAGATCAACCCTCTATTCCTCATAATGTTACATCTTATACGCCGACTGTAGCTGTTGGTCATCGACCTGAACCCAAGTCACCAGCATCTAATAAATCTAGTCCTGTTATTTCACCTGGCACGACTGGTTCAATTTTAGATAACCCGTTGCTAATTGGTGTAATTGGTTCTATTGTGATTATTCTGGCAGGATTTGGTTCTTGGTCGTTGGTCAATTCTTTGCGTGGCCAATCTAAAACACCACAGGCAGAAGCAACGCCTCAGTCTTTCCCTTCACCAGTGATTCCAGGCGGTACTCCCACATTTACACCTACACCAGAACTAACACCCACACCTACCTCTACACCTAGTGAACCTGTTATTTATAACAAACGCCTGAGTTTTGATTCATCTAATACCGCTAATGCTGAAGATAATATTCAGGAAAATCAAATAGTTCAGTATTCTTTATTAGGTCAGGCTGGGCAAAAATTAAGTGTATTTGTTGAGGAAGGAACTGGAATTGTCTTGACAGTTTTAGATCCAAGTGGTCAACCAATAGAGAATCAATCTCAATTAGCTACGTCCTATACTGGGACTTTATCTGCTGATGGTAGATACATTATTCAGTTGAGTTTGTCTACGGGTGTAACTGAAAGTGATTATAGCTTGAATGTGGCTTTGGAAAATCCGGCAGAGGCAACTCCCACACCAACAGAAACTCCCACACCTACACCAACGGAAACTCCCACACCTACACCAACAGAGACTCCTACCCCTGATGCAGAAACAGTTTCACCAGAAGAACCTGAGATTACACCAACGCCAGAAACAGATGAAGTTACTTCACCTTAACTTAAAATTATGTTAAATACACTACTAATTACTGGGACTGATACGGGGGCTGGAAAAACTGTTTTAACAACTTCTTTGGCAGCTTATTGGCAAAAATACCACCCAGAAAGCCGTTTGGGAATCATGAAACCGATTCAGTCGGGAGAAGGCGATCTACAATTATATCAAAGTTTGTTTGCACTAGAACAATCAACGGAAGAAATTACACCTTTGTATTTTACAGCACCTCTAGCCCCTCCTATCGCCGCAGCTAAGGAAAATCGCCAAATTAATTTGGGGGTGGTTTGGCAAGCTTTGTTATCATTACAAAAGCAGCGTGATTTCGTCTTGGTGGAGTCTTTGGGGGGGTTAGGTTCGCCAATTACAGATGAATTTACCGTGGCGGATTTAGCCGGTGAGTGGCGTTTACCAACTATTTTGGTAGTGCCTGTGAAATTAGGAGCGATCGCGCAAGCTGTGGCAAATGTAGCATTGGCTAGGGAAAGACGAGTTAATCTTTTAGGAATAATTCTCAATTGTTGTCAATTTTATGATGAGGAAGAAATAGCTGATTTAGCTCCAGCAGATTTAATTCGTTCATTGACAAATATACCGATTTTAGGATGTTTACCCTATTTAGAAAATCCCACTGATTTAGAGAAACTGGCTCAAGTTGCTACTAATTTAGATTGGGAAACTTTGCTTTTTTAGAGGGAATTGGTAATGGGTAATGGGTAATGGGATAATCTTCAAATCCGTGTAATCTGTGTAATCTATTAAATCCGTGATCGTGATTGGTGATAAATTAATTATTCTTCCCCTTCTCCCCCTGCCTCCTGCCTCCTGCCTCCTGCCTCCTGACTCCTGACTCCTGACTCCTGACTCCTGACTCCTGACTCCTGACTCCTGACTTGTAAATATTATGGTTTCCACCTTTCCTCATTCATCATCTGTAAATCTCTCTAGCGTCCGGTTAGAAATTCGGAAATTAGAACCGCAATTAATAGAATGGCGTAGACGAATACATCAAAGACCAGAATTAGGATTTCAAGAAAAAATCACGGCTGAATTTATTACCCAGAAATTGCAAAATTGGGGAATAGAACATCAAACAGGGATAGCTGAAACTGGCATTGTTGCCATTATTAAAGGTGAAAAACCTGGTGTGGAAAAAGTTTTGGCAATTCGAGCCGATATGGATGCTTTGCCGGTGCAAGAATTGAATGAAGTACCTTATTGTTCACAACATGATGGGGTAATGCACGCTTGTGGACATGATGGACATACAGCGATCGCACTGGGAACAGCATATCATCTCCAACACCATCGTCAAGACTTCAGTGGCACAGTCAAAATTATTTTTCAACCCGCAGAAGAAGGACCCGGTGGTGCAAAGCCCATGATTGAAGCGGGAGTCCTCAAAAATCCAGAGGTAGAAGCCATCATCGGATTACACCTGTGGAATGGTCTAGATTTGGGGACAATCGGAGTTCGTTCTGGGGCTTTTATGGCGGCTGTAGACTTCTTTAACTGCACCATTTTAGGTAAAGGTGGTCACGGTGCCTTACCCCATCAAACCATTGATTCTGTTGTCGTTGCAGCCCAAATCGTCAACGCTTTGCAAACCATCGTAGCCCGGAACGTCAACCCCCTAGATTCCGCAGTCGTGACAATAGGTGAACTTCACGCCGGCACAAGAATGAATGTCATAGCTGACACAGCGAGAATGAGTGGCTCAATCAGATATTTTAACATTGATTTAGCCGACTTTTTTAAACAACGCATTGAGCAAATTATCGCCGGAATTTGTCAAAGTCATGGTGCAAATTATGATTTAGAATACGTCAATCTTTATCCACCAGTAATTAATGATGGCAAAATAGCAGAATTGGTAAGAACCGTAGCCGAAGAAGTAGTAGAAACACCTTTAGGGATCATTCCCGAATGTCAAATTATGGGAAGTGAAGATATGTCATTCTTCCTGCAAGAAGTCCCCGGTTGTTATTTCTTCCTTGGTTCAGCTAACCACGAAAAAAAGTTAGATTATCCCCATCATCATCCCCGCTTTGACTTTGACGAAACAGCCTTAGCAATGGGAGTGGAAATATTTGTTCGGTGTGTAGAGAAATTCTTTTCCCAGAGTTGATAAATTCCGCAATAATTGAGGCGGATATTGATAATGTAGAAATATTTTTACAGTTAATCATAGTTGATTAATGTTGGGTTATGCCTTCGGCACACTACGTGAACGTTCCACAACCTACAAGATCAGCGATCGTACTAAAATTAATCCAGTAGCTATAAATGGAGGAAAACATGGAAGCTTTTATTTATGCTGACTTTTCCCGTTATCTTTCTAATTGAGCGATCGCCTACTATAACCCCCGCCCCAAAGTCCTATTTTCTCGTTGATTATTCTCATTAAATGTCGCTTGTTGAGAATTAAGCTATAGTCTAAAACCCTTGTTAATTGGGAGTTTCACGACTTAACGGGAAAAGTCAGTTATTTATGATGGTAAACCGGAAAATCTACAAAAAGCACTTGATGCTCATAGAAATGGTGTTCCCGTTGTATGTGCTATTTGTGGTTCAGATTTAATAATAATTGGACCTGGAGATAGTGAATTAATTACCAAGTACCAATTAAGTCCTGGTATATATTGTCTATCTAGTCCTAGACATATCCATCAAGCTTTTCTCTTTTCAGAGCCGTTTGAGGAATTTAAGCGGAGATTTGGAGGTAATTAAAATAATTATAGCGTTTCCCAGTCTAATGAAGTACACACCAATTTATTCCCTGTTCCCTATTCCCTAAAACGAAAAAACTTTGTACCTCACTAGCATGGGAACAGCTATAGCTTTGTCGATTAAGAGTATGAATTTAGTCTTACACAAAAGTGCTGTATTCTCTCCTTTCCAGCAGATTTGACCTGCGCAGACTCCGGTTTTTGTCCCTCCTTTCAATTAACACGACTTTCGCTAATGGTACGGGAGAAATTCGCCAATATGATCAACTCAATCAGTTGAGGTATTTGGAAAATTATCAAGGTGATACTGTTTTCTCCAGATTCGTAGGTTGGGTTAAGACACGCAACCCAACAAATGCGTTCGGTTTCATTTCATTGCTTGGCGTTCACACAGTGTCCCGCAGGGATGCGTTCACGTTCCACAAACCAACCTACAAATTAAGACTTTTTTCGATTTGGACAAGGTATTGTTAAAGTGAATATATATGATGTAGGAATATTTGTATAATTAATTTATATTTATAAATTCTTTTAGATATCGTTAATGTTGGGTTTCGTTCCACAACCCAACCTACAAGATCAGCGATCGTACCAATATGCAGACAAAATTACCAACTGACACTTGGATATCAGCAACCTGGGATGAATATAGCCAAATCATAGAACATCCAAGCTATGAGAAAGCCAAGAGTTACTACCACAACGGAAAAATGAGGCTAGAAATGGCACCAATAGGAAATGATCATGCCAGTGACCACGGAATTATTATGTATGTGGTATACTTGTTTGCAGCCATCAAAAATATTCCTTTAAACGGGAAAGATAACTGTACATATAGAAAAACTGGGTTTAATGATATTCAACCTGACGCATCTTATTATATTGGTGAAAAAGCTAATGCTATTCCCTATGGAACATCTATTATCAATTTAGATGTTTATCCACCACCAGATTTAGTGATAGAAATCGCCAATTCTTCACTAGCTGATGATAAAGGTGAAAAACGGTTGATGTATGAAGATTTAGGTGTGGCTGAATATTGGATAGTTGATGTTCAAAATGTTCAAGTTATCGCTTTTGCTATAGAAAATGGAGGAAGTAGAAGAATTAATCAATCTCAAATTTTGCCAGGTTTAGAAATTTCTCTACTCAACACAGCATTAAGAAAAACTAGAGAAATGAGTCAAGGAGAAGTTTGTGCATGGCTATTAAAGCAATTTCAGTAACATTTCAACTCAATTGTTAAATATCAAAATCTAATACAAACTTATCTGCGTTTATTTGCGTCCATCTGCGTTTAATTATTTCTTCCTGTAGTTCAGAAGAAAAAAAACCGCAATTCATATTTAGTAAAGTTTGTCAATGCGTAAGCTATAATAACTATAAAATTAATGTTTCTAGCTTTGCTTGTACTTCTTCTATTAAATCTTGTGCAACACTCTCAACAAATTTTACCTTTCTAGCTCGCCAATCTAGTGTTTTAATTTGGTCAGCTAATATAACCCCTTTTGTTTGCATTCCCTCAACAAGTGGAACTTCAAAACTAAGTCCTTTTGGATTGCTAGTTATGGGACACGCTAGAACTAAAGAAGCCATTCGATTGTATTTAACTGGAGATATAACAAGAACAGGGCGATAGCCGATTTGTTCTCGTCCTTGTTGTAGTTCATTGTTTAATATTCTAGCAATATCATCAAATGACATTCCTGAAGCTTGAAGGGCAAAAGCACGCCGAATTGAGTCAGCCGTAAATTGCTGTTTATTGCCAAATTCTAATTTGACAATATCGCCTCTATTTGGAAAGTAGGAATTAACTACCAATCTTCATTCCCCACATTATTTTCAGGTTCAAATTCAGGATGAAAATTATCAGGAGTCATACCTTCAAGCAACTCATCAAGGGTATATTTTTTTCTTTTTTGTGGTGTAATCACAATACTGTTACCTTCCACACTAAAATTCATCGCTATCCCTTCCGTGACTTGCGCTTGTTCAGCTATTGATCTTGGAATCCGAATAGCTAAACTGTTTCCCCATTTAGCAACAACTGTCGTCATAGTTATCTCCAAATATTTTGTTAGAGATTTATCTGCCTAAACTAACGTATATACTTTGAAGATACATATTTAAGGGGCAGTTGTCAATACCTTTGTCAATCTGTTGTTAAAAAATCTGCAATTATGCTAATGTTGTGAGTAATTGAACGTAAATAAAGACTGTTAACTGACGTTACTTATTTGATCATTCTGTGCAGCATCACATAAAATTGGTATTAAGTTGCAATACTATAGCCATTTTTGTGTAGGTTGGGTTGACGTAAGGAAACCCAACGCATTTGTTGGGTTGCGTGCCTTAACCCAACCTACGAATCACTGCTTTTTTCAATTTGGCTATAGTATTGAAGTTGTAAAAATATATGTTAGAAACTCAAACTATATTAAAAGAAATATCTCCCGGTGGTACAGACCCAGAACATTTTGATGTGAATGAATCTTGGTACCCAGTTCATTATTTGCAAGATTTAGACAAATCAAAACCAACTCCATTTACACTATTGAATCAAAATATTGTTCTGTGGTGGGATAAAAAAAATCAATCTTGGCAAGCCTTTTTAGATCAGTGTCCCCATCGTTTAGCACCACTATCAGAAGGTAGAATTAACGAAGATGGACTTTTAGAATGTCCTTATCACGGTTGGTCTTTTGCTGGAAATGGTAGCTGTCAAAAAATTCCTCAACAGCTAAAAGGAGGAAGTGCGGAAACTTCTCAACGCGCTTGTGTAAAATCTTTACCGACAACAGAACACCAAGGTTTATTATTTGTCTATCCTGGAAAGCCGGAAAATGCAGCAATAACTAAAATTCCCACCATTGAACCTTTTGAAACAGCACCAGATGGATGGGTTGTGATTAATACATTCAGAGATGTTCCTTATGACGCGCTGACATTGCTAGAAAATATCCTTGATCCTAGTCATGTAGCCTTTACCCACCACCGTACCGTAGGCAATCGGGCAAATGCTGCACCCTTGGAACTGGAGGTAGTAGAATCTGGGAAACAGGGTTTTAAGGGAATTTGGAAGCAAGGTTTAACACCAAAGCAATCAGGGGAAATATCGACAAAATTCATTGCCCCTTGTTTAATGTGGCATGATATTAACTCCCAACGGGGGAGAATTTTAACCGTTGTTTATGCTACACCAATTCGTAAAGGTGAATGTCGTTTATTTGCCCGATTTCCCTTTAAATTTCCCTCAAAATTGCCGAGTTTCTTGATTAAACTGCGTCCACGATGGTATTATCATATTGGTCAAAATGGTGTTTTAGAAGATGACCAAATTTTTCTCCACTATCAAGAACGTTATTTAGAAGCTAAAGGTGGTAGTGATAACTTTACCAAAGCGTTTTATTTACCGACCAAAGCCGATAGTTTTGTGTTTGAATTGCGTCAATGGGTGAACCAATACCACGCTGAACCATTTCCTGGTGCAACTTTTTCACCAGTTTTATCTAAAGAGTTGCTACTAGAAAGATATCATTCCCACACAGAGAACTGTGCTAGTTGTAGAAATGCTCTTTTACGGGTTCAACAATTGAGGTTTTGGTGTGGAGTAATGGCAGTAATTATTTTAGCCGTCGTGCCACCTTTGATGTTATTTGTAAATATAACCTCTGTTTTAATAGTGGTGGCAGCTACTTTCACAACCTTGGCTTTGGGTGCGGGTTGGTGGGGGTTGAATAGGCTGGAAAGACAATTCTATCATGGCCGACTCGTACCTCCACGTAATCAGCCAGAGAAAAGCCGACCTTAATTAGGGACTTCCAATATAAAAAACACTCAACCACTTAACGCAAAAAATCTCACTTCGACAAGCTCAGTGACCACTCAAACCCTTATTCCTCTGTGTCCTCTGTGCCTCTGTGGTTCTTTAATCCGAATAATTTTTGCTATGGCTCGAAGTTCCCAAAAAAAGATAAATACTGCTGAATCTGAGCTAAAATGGGCAGATGATACAGAGTTAGTGGGATTAGAATTTGATTTAGTTCTGCCTACAGATACTTCTATTTACCCCCAGTATACCATTGGACTTCATGCTTGGTTTCTTGACCAGGTGCGATCGCTAGATCCAGAACTTTCGGCCTATCTCCACGATAGTGAATCTGAAAAACCCTTTACTATTTCGGCTTTAGATGGGGATTTGGTCAGCAGTGGTAGACAAATACAACTTTCTGCCAATAATAGTTATCGTTGGTATGTGACAGCATTATCCCAAAGGGTGGTGCAGTGGATGAAAATTTGGTTGGAGAATTTACCAGGTGTGTTAAATTTGCGTCATGCAGAATTTAAAATCCGTGGTTACAATATTGTTCACCCACCGATGACTTATACCGATTTGTTGAATTTTCAACATAGGGAAACGGTAACATTAAAGTTTCTCAGTCCTACCAGTTTTCGCCGTAAAGGTCATCATTTCCCCTTACCGTTGCCTGTGAACGTTTTTCATAGTTATCTGCGGCGTTGGAACGATTTCTCTGGAAACCCGGTTGATCAGGAGACTTTTTTGGCTTGGGTGGATGAAAATGTGTTGATTAATCGCCACCAAATATCATCGGTGAAAGTGTTAGCTGGCAAAAAAGGGGCGGTAACGGGATTTACTGGGGCGATTGAGTATTGTTTAACTAAAGAAGCTGCGAGTAATCCAGAGTTTCAACAATTATTTTATGCTTTGGGTCAGTTAGCGCCCTACTGTGGTACTGGTCATAAAACTACCTTTGGTTTGGGACAAACTCGTTTAGGTTGGTTGTCTCAGGTGGTGGTGGATGTTCCAGATGTGCAGAGTATTTTGGCGAAACGCATTGAGGATTTGACGGAGATATTTAAAGCACAACGTCAACGTCAAGGTGGAGAAAGGGCGGAGGAGATTGCAGCGAAATGGGCGACAATTTTGGCTAGGAGGGAATTGGGGGAATCTTTGTTAGCGATCGCGCAAGATTTAGAAATGCCCTATCAAACTGTTAAAACCTATGCTAAACTTAGTCGTCAAATGTTGAAAGACTGCTAAACCTATCCCTAAAAAGTACAATTTAAGAAGGTCGAATTACACCTAATTTATTCTCAAAGTTCATTTTAATAGTACACAAAGTTGGACTTTTGATAAAATTACAGGTATAAGTAGCTAATAATTCTTCTTGATAATTAAAAACCCTGACATTATAACCAGATTGTCTGGATATACTACCCAAATAGTTAAGGAAATTATAGCGTTCTAAATAGTCTAGTAGACTCCATATTTGCTGATTAACGATTAGGTCTAGACGTGCAGATTCTTTTGGAGAAGCTGGATATGCTATCCAATTATCTAACAGTTTTTTTTCAGAGTTTTCCTTTGCCCACCATAAACTAGGAACGGTTAATCCATCTGGGTTGATGGTATTAGATGTGATTACAGAAGGTTTTGATTTTTTCAGTAAATTTAGTTCCAATGGTGCATCAGAAGGTTGGGGTATGTTTTTGGCTGATGATGGTAAAATGGGTAAAGCAAAAAAAGCAGTAATACTTAATAGTGTTAATAGGGGTTTATGGTAGTTTTTTAAGTTGTGTTTAAGCATGGTTGTCAATATTGTAATATTGGGAATTTTAGATTAATTTATGTGTCTGTTGGTTGAGGGTTGAGTAGTTGCAGTAATTCTTCCCCATTTTGCCACACAAAAGCGTGTTTGTCTTCGTACAGAGCCGGATTCCAAGTATTTTTTTGTAACATCATGATTTTAATAGTATAAAGTCTAAATATTGTTGCTAAACTGAGAGCAGCCCTAAAAATTCCCTAACTATGCTTAAACGTTCCAAGTTCGAGACTTCCCAATCTCAGATTATGCACCGTGCTGAGGATCTGATTAGTGCTGCATCTAATCGCTATCGGATTACAGTTCAAGTCGCAAATCGTGCTAAACGTCGGCGTTATGAAGATTTTGAAAATAATGAAGATAGCCTGATGAAACCCGTACTCAGAGCGATTATTGAAATGTCAGACGAACTGACTCAACCAGAAATTATCGGCGAACTTTAATACTTTTTACCCTGGACTGCGGTTGTTTACCTTAGAGGATGTTTGAAAAGTTTCGGGCGATTATAAAGATGCCTCCGGCTCCCGTAAGGGATACGCTACTACACAAGCAAAGTCCACCTCCGTGGACTAACACAAAATTAAGGTTTAAAAACCCACGCAGGTGGGTTTCGACTGTGTAGCCGCGACTTCTAGTCGCTAGGGCTGTATAAATTAGACTTTTTAAACACCCTCTTAGCCTGCCGAAAACAGGGTGGCTACTATTTATTGATCATAATTTTATGAAAGACAAAAAATCCTTAATCATAATTTTTCTGGTTGCTGTCAATATTATAGTTTTAAATCCAACTAACTTTCATTTATTCAAAATGTCGCCAGCATTAGCCCAGAGAATCAGTCCTAGTGATGTTTGGCAGCAGGTATACAAAGATTTTCCAGAATTACCCCCAGAAAATCAATATATTAGTAGAGAAACGGGCAAAATTGCCGAAAATAACACCTTAGCTAGTCGCTTACTTCGATATCACATTTATATCAAAGGAAGATCGCCCATTTATCGTTTAGATTGGAAGTTGACCTTCGCTGATTATTTGGGTGTTAACGAAACCATGTATAACATCAGTTATCCTGGTAATGACACATTAAAGAATAATCCCATAGACAGCGATCGCGCTGCAATAGCTAAACTCACCCGTAATCAAAGAAATGCTTTAATTCAAGTCCTAATCAACATCTTTACCACCTCTTCTGAAAATACACCCGCATCAGCGATGTAATTACAGCAGGGGGCAGGGGGCAGGGGAGGCAGGGGAGGCAGGGGAGGCAGGGGAGGTAGGGGAGGCAGGGGGGGCAGGGGAAGAATAAATCTTTTATTACCAATCACCAATCACCAATTACCAATCACCAATTACCCAAATGCAACAAATAATTAAAAGCGGGACAGGTTGGCGGATAGGCTGGAATCCCCAAGCAGTAGAATATAAAGGCTTAGTAGGGACAGAAAATTGGTCTATAGAGTTAACCGAAATTGAATTAAACGATTTTTGTCGCCTGGTGACACAGTTAGCAGATACCATGAAGCTATTAGCAACAGAATTAATGGATGAAGAAAAGATTACCTGTGAAGCCGAAAGCAATTTATTATGGATAGAAGTAGAAGGCTATCCCCACGCCTACAGTTTGCGCTTGATTTTGAATACAGGACGCTGTGCAGAAGGATGGTGGAATGCTGAAGCCGTGCCGGGTTTGCTGGAAGCGATCGCTATGCTAAAAGTATTTTAGAAAAAAGCTTGCAATTTTCCCAGAAGCCGTGGTATATTTGTAAAGGCGAATAAGTTAATTTTAGAAACAAAAATTTGGATCATTCCCTAATCCAAAATCTAGAATTAATTAAACGGGGCGTAGCGCAGCTTGGTAGCGCGCCACTTTGGGGTAGTGGAGGTCGTGGGTTCGAATCCCGCCGCTCCGATTGGATAGGTTTTTGTTTATGTCACGGTTTTAATTGGTGGCGGGCGGCTGCTAAAATCAGACGTTGTTCAGCACGAGCGATCGCTCTATAAGTACGCTCCACAGCTTCGGGTTCCACAGAAATGGAAGTAATACCCCACTGTACCAATTGATCGATTATTTCTGGATACAGAACTGGTGCTTGGCCGCAGATAGAACAGGGAATCCCACCGTCTTTTGCCATTGTAATTAATTGAGCGATCGCCCCCATCACAGCCGGATGGCGTTCATCAAAAATCGTTCCTAATTGCCCTTGTTCACGATCTACCCCTAACAAAAGCTGGGTAAGGTCATTTGTGCCAATAGAAATTCCTGCCACACCCGCCTTGATGTATTCTGGCAGTAAAAATAGTACACTGGGTACTTCTGCCATGATCCACAACTGGAATTGAGATAATTGAGTTAACCCAGCTTCCTCAACCTTGCGTCGGCAAAATACAAACTCTTCCACCCTGCGGACAAAAGGTAACATTAAATGTATATTGCTATAACCAGCTTGCTGAACAGCAGCCAAAGCCTTCAATTCCAACTCAAAAACAGCCGGATTGCGTAAATAACTCAACGTCCCCCGTTCACCTAGCACCGACTGAGGTGTACCATGATTTAAAGAAGGCAAATCTGGCGATCGCCAATCTAAAGAACGATATAAAATTGGTCTTGGTGAAAAAGCACGGGCAAACCGTAAAATTTCTTCTACCCATAAC
Source organism: Cronbergia sp. UHCC 0137 (assembly GCF_034932285.1). NCBI lineage: Bacteria > Bacillati > Cyanobacteriota > Cyanophyceae > Nostocales > Nostocaceae > Cronbergia > Cronbergia sp. UHCC 0137. Next base: position 58,248 of record NZ_JAYGHC010000004.1, on the reverse strand, counting down.
TGTAATAATTCTGTCTGTTTTTCATTTGCCACCCAACTTTGGGGATGTTGTCCCTTCAAAATCTTTAACACCATCAATTCTGAACGTAATAACCCCACCCCATCTACAGGTAAATTTTGTACTTGTTCAACTAAACTCGATTGACTGAGATTAACCAATAACTGGGTAGCAATTACAGGCAGGGAATAAGAGATAACAGGTGATGGGTGAGAGGTGATAGAAGCCGGGGTGACAGGATTTTCTGTACCTTGTTCCTTATTTTCTGTAAAGCGATAAATTTCTCCCCTATCTCCATCAATTAGCAGTCTTTCACCTGTGAGAAATAGATTTGTGGCATCAGTGGCATTGACAACAGAAGGAATAGCCAATTCTCTAGCCAAAATTGCAGCGTGGCTAGTTAATCCCCCTTGTTCTGTGACAATTCCGCCAACTTCTTGGAGTACCGGCAACCAATCAGGAGTGACAGATGGGGCAATTAAAATTACACCTTGGGGGATTTTTTCGGGTTTTTGTTGTGAATTAATGACATGAGCGTTGCCAATTACCCGCCCTCTTGCAGCCCCTATGCCCTTAATTAAGTGCAAATTGGGAATTACAGCTTGGGGAGAGCTAATTTGGGTAATGTACAGCTTGGGATCTGGTGTTTCTTGAGAAATTGTCCATTTCATTGTTAATTTTGTCCCTAATTCACTCACCAGTCGATTTCCCAAAGTAATAACTTGTTGGAGATATTCCTCTGGTAGAGCATACTCTTTTTGCTGTTGCTCTTTGAGTAAATAGGCTAACAGACAATCATGATCTGTTGTTAATACAGACGCGGGTGCGACTTGTTCAGACTCTATAGTTGTAGTGTTATTAACTCCGTAGGCTAGGATTTTATTCCCTAACTGCCGTTCTATAACTACCCCAGTTTCCTGCTGAATATAGTAAACATCTGGCAATACTTCTCCCTTACTCATTGCCACTTCTAAACCCCAGGTGGCTTCAATTTCCCATCCTAATGTGTTGGCGTTGAATACACCAGAGGCAATGGCGTTTTCCACCGGTTGTACTAATACTGCTAAATTGATTTGTTGGAGGTTAATGTCTATACTGTGCCAGTATAGTAGACTTCTAGCCCGAAATAATTGACTCCACAGTAATTTTAACCCTTGAGCGATCGCTTGCTCATCACAGGTACAAAATACTGCTTCCATTAATCCAGACACATTCCCCATTCCTTGGGTAGCGGTTGGTACTGTCAAAGTTGGACGCAAAATTAAACAATTGCTTTGCCATTTCCTCGCAGCTTTGAAAATTGTATTCACCCAATGTTGAGGTACACTGGCAGAAATAATTTCTTGACGTAACTGCCTAGCTACCTGTTGGAGTTGTCGCCAATTAGCTACATCCAAGTGTAAGGACGAATGGGGCAAATCTGCAACTAATGACTCTGAACTGTGAAGAGCTTCTAAAAATTGTCGCAATACTTCAGCCGAAACCACAAAGCCCGGTACTACCGGATAGCCTCGTTGGATAATTCTGCTCAAATAAAACGCTTTATCGCCAACTTTGGGGCGATCTTGGATTTTAATGTGTTCAAGCCAATAGAGTTTGTCCACTCAGTTAGTTAGGTGTCGATAACAGGGGGCAGGGGGCAGGGGGCAGGGGGCAGGGGAGGCAGGGGGCAGGGGAGGCAGGGGAGGCAGGGGAGGG